>JAWKHS010000022.1 GCA_041394705.1 Vicinamibacterales bacterium | reverse complement strand
GCTCGTGAACGTGTTCCCGGCCCGGCGGGCGCGCGACATCCTCATGCTCATGAGCCTCCTCTTTGCGACGAGCCTCGTGATCCTGCTGCGGGTCATCCGACCCGAGCGGCTGCTCCGCGTGGAGTCGATGCCGGTGGTGGCGGACTTCTTCGCCACGCTGCAGTCGCCGGTCACCCCGCTCCTGCCCTCGTTCTGGGCGGGCGAGGCGATCTTCTCGGGGCTCCAGGGACACGTGGACTGGCTGCACCTCGCCGCGCTCTGGACGACGGCGGGCGCGGCGGTGGTCGGCCTGGCCGCGGCGTTCGAGCGCTGGCACTTCGCCGGCTACAGCAAGGCGCAGGAGGCCCGCAAGGCGCGGTTCGCCGAGTGGCGCGTCGTGGACCGGACGGTGGGCCTGCTGCCGCTGGCCCCGGTGAAGAAGCAGCTGCTCGTGAAGGACCTGAAGGTGTTCCTGAGGGACGTGAGCCAGTGGTCGCAGCTCCTGCTGCTCGTCGCGCTGGTGCTCGTGTACCTCTACAACTTCCGCGTGCTCGACCTGGACCGCATCCCCTACATGGCCGGCGTCATCAAGAACGCCTATGCCTTCCTCAACCTCGCCATGGCCGGATTCGTGATGGCCACCGTGGCCGTCCGCTTCGTGTTCCCGGCCGTGTCGGCCGAGGGCGCGGCCTTCTGGATCATCCGAACCGCCCCGATCTCGCTCCGCGACTTCCTCTGGTCGAAGTTCTGGGCGGGGCTGCTGCCGGTGCTCGTCCTCACCGAGATCCTGACCATCGTCGGCAACGAGTTCCTGGGCAGCGATCCGTTCCTGAAGCGGCAGGGCGCCGTGGCCGTGGTCTTCATGTCGTTCGCGCTCGTCGGCCTGGCCGCGGGCCTGGGCGCCCGCTACCCGCGCTTCGCCGCCGACAACCCGAGCCAGGTGGCCGGCTCCTACGGCGGCGTGTCGTTCATGGTGCTGGCGGTGCTCTACATCGTCGTCACCATCGCGCTCCTCGGCTGGCCCTCGGCCGTCTACCTGCTCGCCAAGAGCCGGGACACCGCGCTCACGTCCGCCCAGCAGGTGATGATGGCACTGTCGTTCACGACGGCCGCCCTGGTGAGCCTCGCCGTGTGGGGGCTCGGCATGCGCACGGGCGTCACGGCGCTCATGCAGATGGACAAGACGCCGGCCTGATCCGCCGGCGCCGCCGGGCCTCGCGGGCGCCGCCGCGGCGCCGGATCACGACGTGACGGCCGTGCGATACCGGAAGTCGCAGCAGGGCGCGCCCTGCATGATCGTCTGCGTCCGCGTGAGCGCGACGTCCGGATTGAAGCCCTCGATGAGCGCCGCGTCGCGCTGGCAGGACAGGACGTCGCCGAGCTCCGGGATGCCGAGCGCGCGGTACATCTCGGCGTAGCGGCAGCGCGTGACGTCGAACTCGAAGCGGTCCGGGGTCTGGGTGACGACCCGGAGCTGCATGGCCCCATCCTGCTGCCACGGTCCCAGGGTGCCCGCGAAGCCCGCCAGCGAGGTGTCGCCCCGCGCCTCGGCCATCGACCGCCCCTGATCGCGCGCGATCCCGGCGATCACGTCGCGGACCACGGCCACCACCTCGTCCCTGCCGAACCGCTCGCCGAGCGCCTGGACGATCGGCGCCAGGATGCGCGCCTCGATCTCGCGGCGAGTCAGGACGCCGATGGCGTTCAGGCGGTCCACGCTCTCGTCGGTCATGGCCTTCTCCTCCGTCCTTACTTCCTCACGTGCCGCTCGAGCATCTGCCGCCGGACGACGCCGCCGTAGACGTGGCCGTCGGCATCCACGCCGACGCCCTCGGCGCCCGCGTGCTCGACGGCCAGCGGTTCCATGTCCTCGATGAAGGCCGTGACCTCGCCGGTGCGGGCGCTGCCGATGCGGATGCCCTTCCTGATGCCGGGCAGCTCGTGGGCGCCGGTGTCCCGGCCGCCGGACTCGGAGTCGGCCACGTAGATCGTGTCGTCCTTCGTGATCACGATCCCGCTCGGCCGCCCGAACTGCCGCCACTCCGCCAGGAACGTCCCGGACTGGTCGAAGATCTGGATGCGGTTGTTCTCGCGGTCGCCCACGAAGAGACGGCCGCGCGAGTCCATCGCGATCGTATGCGGCTCGCTGAACTGGCCGGGCCCCGAGCCCTTCGTGCCCCACTCGCCGACGTACGTGCCGTCCTTCGTGAAGTGGACGACGCGGTTGTTGAGGCCGTTGCGGTGGGAGTCGGTCACGAAGAGATCGCCATTGGGCGCCACCACCACGTCGGTGGGCTGATCGAAGTGGCGGGGGCCCGAGCCGCTCTCGCCTTTCGTGCCCAGCGTCATCAGCACCCGACCCGTCGGGCTGAGCTTGAGGGCCTGGTGCCCGATCCCGTGGCCGCCGCGCGCGTCGGTCATCCAGAGATTGCCGTCCCGATCCACCGTGCCGCCGTGGGGGAAGTTGAACAGCCCCTGCCCGAAGCTGCGGAGCAGCCGCCCCGTCCCGTCGAACACGAGGATGGGCGGCTCCGTGCGGCCCTCGCACGAGTTGTCCACGCAGCGGTGGACCACGAAGATGGTGCCGTCCGGCGCGGGTTCGATGGCGGTCACGGCCGCCCATTTCACGCCCGGCGGCAGCTGTCCCCAGTCCCGGGTCGTGCGATATGGCTGCGGCAGGTCGTTCCTGGGGGCCGCCGACGGCTGAGACTGGGCCCACGCGCCGGACGGAAGGGCGAGTCCGGCGAGCATCGCGGCGGCGAGGACGGATCGGACGGGGACGGGCATGGGCACCTCGGGACGCGCCGCGGATTGTACGTCCGGGCCCGGGCGCCGGGTGTAGACTCCCGCGATCAGACGGTGGCGCGGGCGGATCACGCGCGAGTGGGAGGCCGTATGCGACGGACACGGACGAGGACGGCGGCGGTGCTGGCGGTCGTGGCAGTCGTGGGTGGCGCGGGCGCGGTGGCCTTCGGGCGCCAGGCGGCGAAGGTGCCGCCTCCCGTCGTGGGACGGTCGGTGGTGGCGACCACGCTCGGCATCGTGGCGGCCAGCCAGCCCCTGGCGGCGCGGGCCGGCGTGCAGATCCTGGAGCGCGGGGGCAACGCCATCGACGCGGCTATCGCGGCCAACGCCACGATGGGGCTGATGGAGCCGACCGGGAACGGCATCGGCGGCGACCTCTTCATCCTCTACTACGAGGCGAAGACCGGCACGGTCCACGGCCTCAACTCGAGCGGGTGGGCGCCGAGCGGCCTCACGCCGGCCTTCCTGAAAGCCAAGGGCCTCACCGAGATGCCGCAGCGTGGCATCTACTCGGTGACCGTGCCCGGCGTCGTCGCGGGCTGGGACGCGATGCGCGCGAAGTTCGGCACCAAGCCGTTCTCCGAGCTCCTCGCGCCCGCCATCTACTACGCCGAGACGGGGTTCCCGGTGATGGAAGTGGTGGCCCGCGGCTGGGCGAACTCCGTGAAGATGCACAGCGCGCATCCGAACTCGCGGAAGACGTACCTGATTGACGGCACGCGCGCGCCGCGCGCCGGCGAGGTCTTCAAGAACCCGGACCTGGCCCGGTCGCTGCGGCGGATCGCCGACCGCGGCCGCGACGGCTACTACACGGGCCCGACGGCCGAGGCCATCCTGGCCATTTCGAAGGAACAGGGCGGCACCTTCACGGCGGCCGACCTCTCGGAGTTCCAGCCGGAGTGGGTCACGCCGGTGAAGACCGGCTACCGCGGCTGGACGGTGTACGAGATCGGGCCCAACACGCAGGGCGTGGCCGCCCTGATGATGCTGAACCTCATGGAGCGCTTCCCGCTGGGCCAGTTCGGATTCCACAGCCCGGACGCGATGCACGTCATGATCGAGGCCAAGAAGCTCGCCTACGCCGACATGCTGAAGTACGTCGGCGACCCGCGTTTCTCCTCGATCCCCACCGCCGCCATGCTCGACAAGGGCCGGGCCGCCGAGCGCGCGACGCTCATCGACATGGCGCACGCCGCCTGCAGCGTGCGGCCCGGCCGCCTCAGCGGCGTGACCGACGCGCAGGGCCGCGACACCATCTACATGACGGTGGTCGACAAGGACGGCAACATCGTGTCGCTCATCCAGAGCAACTACAGCGGCTTCGGCTCGGGCATGGTGCCGCCGGACGCCGGCTTCATGCTGCAGAACCGCGGCGGCCTGTTCACGCTGGAGGAAGGACAGCCGAACACGCTCGCGCCGCGCAAGCGCCCGCTGCACACCATCATCCCGGCGTTCATGGAGAAGGGCGAGACGAAGATCGGGTTCGGCATCATGGGCGGCTGGAACCAGGGCCAGGCACACGCGCAGTTCGTGTCGGACATCGTGGATCACGGCTTCACGATCCAGCAGGCGCTCGAGGCCGGCCGCTTCACGAAGGGGTCGTTCGAGGGCTGCGACGTGGACATCGAGGCGCTCGTGCCCGAGGCCACGCGCACGGCGCTCCAGGCGCGCGGCCACCTGCTGAAGGTCGCCCAGCCGCGCAGCGGCACGTTCGGGTACGGCCAGGCCGTGATGGACGGTCCCGGCGGCGTGCACTTCGGCGCCTCCGAACCGCGCCACGACGGCGCCGCCATCCCGCAGGCGCCGGCGGTCTTCGACACGACGAAGCCGATGCGCTGAGCCGCGGTCCCGCCGTGACGCTCCGCCTCGACTGACATCCGCGCCAGCGCGGTGTGGCGGCGGGACACCGCCCGCCCAGGCACGCAGCTGCGCGCATCTGCACGCCGGGCTCACGCAGGCCCTGGCTGGCCTGCAACTCACCGCCGACCCGGCCGATTACCGGTTCGGCGGGCGGCCGCTCCGGGCTCGATCTGTCGAAGCGCGGCCGGGGTGTGCGCACGCGGAATCACAGGCATGAACGCCAGACGCCAGGACGGGGACGACGTGCTCGCGCGCGGGGCGGGAGCCGGGCTGGACCCGGCGACGCTCGACGCCGTCCCCGACGCGCTCGTGACGTTGACGCGGGACGGGCGCGTCTGCCACGCGAACGCCGCCGCCATCCGCCTCCTGGGCTGCGGCGGGTTGGCCGGCACGCCGCTCGAGACCTTCGTGGCCCCCGACAGCCGCGACCTGTGGGCGGCGTTCCGCGGGATGCTGGCCGACATGGCCGAGGGCGGCTCGGCCCCCGTCGACCTGGACTTCGTGACGGCGCAGGGCGACGCGGTGCCGTGCGAGGTCACCCTCGTGACCGTCCCCGCCGATCCGGAGGGCCGCGTGCTGGCCGTGCTCCGCGACGCCACCGGGCTCAAGCAGCGCGACCAGGCCGTCCAGCGGATGCTGAGCGACATGGAGGAACACCGCATGCGCGTGGAAGCGCAGGCGGCGGAGTTCATCCATCAGGCCGAGGCGCTGTCGGTGAGCGAGCAGCGGCTGAGCCTGATCCTGGCGAGCACCCGCGACGCCTACTGGGACTGGAACATCGACACCGGCCTCATCGAGTTCAACACGCACTTCGCGGAAGCCCTCGGGCTGGACCACGACACCACCGAGCGGATGGACCGCTTCCTCGAGCGCATCCATCCCGCGGAGCAGACCGCGGTCCGCGCCGCGCTGTCGGGCGTGGAGACGCAGCAGGACGTGGACGTCGTGCTCGGCGAGTTCCGGCTGTACTACGCGACCGGGCGCGCGCTGTGGGTCTACGCCAAGGGCCAGGTCGTCGCCCGCGGCGACGACGGGCAGGCGCGGCGCGCCGTCGGCATGCTGCACGACATCAACGAGCGGAAGGTCCGCGACGAGGAGCAGCAGCGCCTGCGCCGGCTGGAGGCGGTCGGCGGCCTGGCGGCCGGCGTGGCCCACGAGATCAACACGCCGCTGCAGCTGGTCGGCGACAACCTGACGTTCCTGGCCGACAACCTGCACCACGTGACGTCGCTGCTCGAGGGCGTGGACCGCATCCGCGGCGACATCGACGCCTGGACGCGCTGGCGCTCGGTGGCGGGAGACCTGCTGGCCGAGGACGTGGAAGCGGACCTCGCCTACGTGCGGGCCGAGTTCCCGCAGGCCATCCGGGAGTCGATCGAGGGCATCGACCGGGTCAGCCGCATCGTCCGCGCGCTCAAGGAGTTCGCGCACCCCGGGCAGAGCGATCGCGAGCTGGTGGACCTGCGGCGCATCGTGGACAACGCGATCACGCTGACGCGCAACGAGTGGAAGTACGTGGCCGAGATCGTCACCGACTACGGCGACCTGCCGGAGGCCTTCCAGTGCTCGGCGGGGGAGTGCGGCCAGCTGTTCGTGAACCTGATCGTCAACGCCGCCCACGCCATTGCCAGCGAGAAGCGCGACACCAAGGGCCGGATTGCCATCCGGGCGCGGTGCTCGGCCGCAGAGTGCGTGGTGGAGGTGGAGGACGACGGTCCGGGCATGCCGGCCGACGTGCAGGCGCGGGCCTTCGATCCGTTCTTCACGACCAAGCCCGTGGGACAGGGATCCGGCCAGGGCCTCGCGCTCGCGCGGGCCGTGGTGGAGCGCCACGGCGGCGCCATCTCGGTGGAGTCGGCGCTGGGCCGGGGCACCACCTTCACGATCCGGATGCCGCTCGTGCCGGACGCCGGCACGGCGCCCGCGGCGTGAACGGACGGACGTCCCGGCGGCCGCAGGCAGCCGCCGGGCCCGGTGGGTCGACGTCTACTTCTTGCGGCGGACGTAGGTCACGTGCGAGACGCCCGTGATCTTGCCGTCCTTGTCCATCCGGATGTACTCGTTGCTGATGGTGTTGTTGTCCTCGGACAACGAGTTGATCACCACCTGGTACACCACGCCGTTGCGCTTGTTGTAGATGCGGATGCTCTTTCCGCTGCCGTTGATGAGCTCGACGGCCGTCTCGGATCCCGGCTGCCCCTGGACGGGCCGGAACACCCCGTCGAAGAACGTCACGTAGCTCCAGGCATCCTCCGGCTTGGACGGGTTGCTGACCGTGAGCTTGCTGCCGCCCTTCTCGAAGGGCTCGTAGGTCATGACGTTGTTGGGGTTGGTCGTGTTGTCCCACACCCCGAAGCGCAGTTCGGCCTGCGCCCACGCAGGGCTGGCGGCGGACACGGCGGCGGCGGCGAGAACGGTGCAGATGAACAAGCGGGCGTATCGCATGGAGTCGATCATCCTCGGCAGGGCTGCGCCATCCGCAGCCGGCGTGCCAGCATACCGCACGCCGGGGCCGGCGTGGTCCACGGCCGCGCCGGTCAGTGCTTGAAGGCGATGGTCTTCAGGACGGTGAAGCTGAGCAGCGCCTCGAAGCCCTTTTCCCGCCCGTGGCCGCTGGACTTCACCCCGCCGAAGGGCAGCTCCACGCCCCCGCCGGCCCCGTAGTTGTTGACGAACACCTGGCCGCATCGCAGGCTGCGGGCCACCCGGAACTGTCGTGCTCCGTCCCGCGTCCAGAGGCCGGCGACGAGTCCGTAGTCGGTGCCGTTGGCCAGCCGGATCGCCTCGGCTTCGTCCTCGAAGGGCATGGCGGCCAGCACGGGCCCGAAGATCTCGCGTTGCGCCAGCTCGCTCTCCGGGGGCACGTCGCGGAAGAGCACGGCCGCGTGGTAGTAGCCGGAGGCCGCGGCCTCCGGGTGCAGGGTGCCCCTGGCCGCCACCGGGATGCGCGCCGCCTCGGCCTGGCGGACGAAGCGATCCACCACCGCGAACTGCTTCTCGTTGACGAGCGGGCCCATCTCGAGCTCGAGCGCCGGCGGGCCGGCGCGCAGGCCCCGGAAGCGCTCGGCCAGCCGGTCGAGCACCGTCTCGTAGACGCCACGCTGCACGAGCAGGCGGCTCCCGGCCGAACAGGTCTGGCCCGCGTTCTGGACGATGGCGTTGACGACCACGGGCAGGGCGGCATCGAGGTCCGCGTCGTCGAAGACGATCTGCGGCGACTTGCCGCCCAGCTCCAGCGTGACGGGGCAGTGCCGCTCGGCCGCGGCGGCCGCCACGAGTCGGCCGGTGACGGTGGAGCCCGTGAACGAGATGTGGTCCACGCCGTGGTGCGCGGTCAGCGCGGCGCCGGCCTCGTGGCCGTAGCCGGTCACCACGTTCAGGACGCCCGGCGGGAAGCCCACCTCCACGGCCAGCTCCGCCAGCCGCAGGATCGACAGGCTGGCGTCCTCGGCCGGCTTCACGACGCAGGCGTTGCCGGCGGCGAGCGAGGCGCCCACGGTCCGCCCGAAGATCTGCATCGGGTAGTTCCACGGGATGATGTGGGCCGTGACGCCGTGCGGCTCGCGGATCGTGAGCACGGTGTAGCCGGGCTCGTAGGGCAGGGTCTCGCCGTGCAGCTTGTCGCAGGCGCCGCCGTAGTACTCGAAGTACCGGGCCAGGGCCGTCGCGTCGGCGCGCGCCGTCTTGAGGGACTTGCCCGTGTCGCGCGCTTCGAGCTGGGCGAGCTCCTCGGCGCGGTCCGCCACGGCCTGGGCGAGCCGCATCATGAGGCGGCCCCGGTTGGCGGCCGACAGACGGCCCCAGGGGCCGTCGAGGGCCGGGCCCACGGCCGCCCGGGCGGCGGCGACGGCCCTGGCCACGTCGTCGGCCGTGCCGCGCGCAAGCGTGCCGAACCGCTCGCCCGTGCTCGGGTCCACCACCGGAATCGTCTCGCCGCTGGCGCCCGCCGTCCGCTCTCCCCCGATGAAATGCAGTTGGTGCATCCCTCTAGCATCCCATCTTCGGCCGGTGGGACGCAGCCCCTGCCGATCCTGGGACGTCGAGGTCGACGGGGCGTCCGGTCGCGGCGTGCAGCGCGCGGCGCCGCCGAACCGTTCTCACCCGAAGTAGTACGCGACCGCCGCTCCGCCGAGCATGACGACCATGCCGGCCGTGATGAGGGACGCGTCGCCGCTCACCAGCCCGCGGTAGATCACGGCGTAGTCGATCCACATGAGGACCACGCCCGCGATCATGCCCTGCAGCTTGTACTGGCGCTTGAAGGACGGCGCTTTCGCCGGCTGCGCCGATGCGGTGTTCGTGCTGCTCATGTGCCGCTCCCTACTGCATGCCCGGCGCGAAGACGTAGAGCATCAGCCAGGCCAGGATCCCGACGGTCAGGCACTGGATGGCCGTGTAGAGCGTGGTGGCCCGGAGGCACTCGCCCTCGCGGCCGACGGTGTTGGTCACGCCGGTGCCGAGCGCCACGTTCATCGGGCAGAACATGTTGCCGATGGCGCCGCCGGTCGTCTGCAGCCCCAGGATCACGAACGGGCTGATCGCCAGGAGCCCCGCCACCTCGCGCTGCAGGCCGGTGAAGAGGATGTTCGAGTTCGTGTTGCTCCCGGTCATGAACGCGCCCAGGACGCCGATGAACGGCGACATGATCGCGTAGGCGCCGCCGAAGTAGCGGGCCATGCCGTTGGCCAGGTAGCTGGTGATGCCGGTCTCCATCATCACCACGGCCATCATGCTCATGGTCATGACGGTCAGGGTCGCGCCGATCGCCTGCCGGGTGGTGCGGTGGAGCACCTGGCGGCCGCCGTCGCTCGGCCACATGGACATCGACCGGTAGAAGGCGTAGGCCAGCAGCACCGAGATGAAGATGAGCGTGCCCGGCGCCGTGAACATCCGGATGCCGGCGTAGACCTTCACGGCGGCGTTCGTGTAGCCGTAGGCCGTGCGGGTCTCTGGAAAGGGCATGCCGACTTCCCACAGGCCGTTCAGCCAGGCCCTGAGCGGGGGAATCAGGTACACCACGAACACGACCGCGATGAGGATGTAGTACGCCGAGAAGGCGCGATGGAACGCGCCGATCATGGCCGGGTGAGGCGGCTCCGCCTCCTTCGGCCGGTAGGCCGGGAACCTGGTGACCACGAGTCCGCCGACGAGCAGCCCGCCGATGCCCGCGACGAACGAGCCGACGTAGGGCGTCACCAGGTTGGCCATGACGTTCAGGATGCCCACCATCGTGAGCGAGATCGCGATCGTGGCCGGCGCCGATTCCTTCACGCCCCGCCACCCGGCGTAGTAGTGGGCGATGGTCACGCCGCACATCACGCAGCAGATGCTCAGGAACAGCGCGCCGAAGGTCGCCAGGCGCGTGGGATCCAGGTCGGTCAGCCTGACGAGCACCGAGTACGACGACCCGAGCGACCCGAACGTCACCGACCACGAATGGCCGATGAGCGCCGTCACCACCGCCACGATGGGATCGAAGCCCAGGCCCACGAGCAGGGGCGCGCTCACGGCCACGGGCACGCCGAACCCGCACACGCCCTGGATGAACGACGGGAACGCCCAGCCGAGGACGAGGAGCTGGAGCAGCTTGTTGCCGTGGGTGAGCTGGGTGAAGGTGGCCGCGATCTGCTTGAAGCTCCCGGTCACCTCCACGACGTTGTAGAGGGTCATGGCGCCCCACACGATGTAGAGCACGAACACTGTGGTCCAAAGGCCCTTGATGGTGCCCGACGCCAGCAGTTGCGCGTCGCCGCCGAAGAAGTACCCGCCGATCAGCAGGGACACCACCCACGCGACCGCCCCGGCCTTCCCGCCGCTCATCCGGAAGGCCATCATGAGCACGAGCACGACGACGATGGGCAGCCACGCCAGGAGCCAGAGGCCAACGCTCAGTTCCGGGAGTCCTTGCATCTACATCACTCCGATCCGAGGACGGGCCGCGCGGCGGGCGGCGTCAGTGGGCGCGGATTATAGCCCGAGACCGCGGGCGGCCCGTCCGCATGCGAGGCGTGCCAGCGGCGCGGACTGGGCCGTAGGGGCGGTCGGCCTTGCGAGAGTCGGCGCCGCGGCGGCGCGTCATCGGCGGGGCCTCCGGCGCCTTTCAATCACGACAGGTTCCGGCGTCCGACGAGCGGCCGTCCCACGTAGAATGCGCGGGTGGCAGCGGGGAGCCCCTGGGCGAACGGACCGCGCCGGCAGATTCCGTGGCCGGCCGGCGTGCTCGTCCTGGCGCTCGTGGCCGTCCTCCAGGCGCAGGGCGCCGGCCCGCTCTGGGTCGACGTCACGTCGTCGGCCCTGCCGTCCACGGCGTACTGGACCAACAAGGTCGAGATCGCGGACATCGACGGCGACGGCCGTCCCGATCTGCTCTTCGCCAACGGCGGCGACTACTCCACGCCGGGGACGCCCGAACCCAACCAGGTCTTCAGGAATGCGGGCCCGGGCTTCAGGTTCGAGGATGCGACCGCCCGGGTCTTCGGCGAGACGCCGGACCTGGCGCGCGTCGTCAAGGCGCGCGACCTCGACGGCGACGGCATCGTCGACATCGTGGTCGGCACCACCTACCAGACGCAGTCGCGCCTGTTCCTGGGCACCGGGGGAGGGCGGTTCCGCGAGGTCACGGCCACCCAGTTGCCCCACCAGCCGCTGAGCGTCGGCGACCTGGAGGCCGGCGACGTGGACGGGGACGGCGACCTGGACCTGGTCCTGGCCGACTGGGGTCCCGGCGATGCCATGACCAACGAGGGTGGCGTGACGCACCTGTGGCTGAACGACGGCACTGGCCGCTTCACCGACGCCACGGCCGACCGGATGCCCGCCATCACGGTGCGCTTCTCGTGGGATCTCGAACTGGCCGACGTGGACAACGACCTCGATCTGGACGTCCTCGTGTCCTGCAAGCGGTGCGGGGGCAGCCTGCTGTTCCGGAACGACGGCACCGGGCGGTTCACGGACGACCCTCGAGGGCTGCCGCAGTACACGAACAACTACGAGTTCGAGGCGATGGACCTCGACGGCGACGGCTTCCTCGACCTCGTCACCGTGAACGACGGCGACATCACCAGCGAGACCAGCCCCTTCAGCCGGCGCGAGCACGTCTTTCGAAACGACGGCAAGGGCCGCTTCCGCGACCAGACGCCGGCGTGGTGGCCGCCGTCCTCGAACGTCGGCGAGGACGACAACGTGGTCGCCTTCCTGGACGTGGATTCCGACGGCGATGCGGACTTCGTCGTCGGGTCGCTGAGCGGTCCCGACCGTCTGCTCGTGAACGACGGAACCGGCCGGCTCACGGTACGGCTGGATGTGTTCGGTGGTCCGGACACGCCGGGCACGCTCGGCCTGGCGCTGGCCGATCTCGACGGCGACGGCCGGATGGACGTGGTACAGGGGCAGGGCGAGAACCCCAAGGCCACCGACGAGCGCGTCTTCGCCGGGCGCGGGCTGCCTCCGGACACGGCGGCGCCGTCGGTGACGCTCGTCCGCCGCGTGACGGACGCCGCAGGCCGTGCGCGCGTGATGGCACGCGTGCACGACAGGAAGAGCCCGAGCCTGGCCACCGAGTGGCGCCGCGTGTGGGTGGACTGGAAGCGGCCCGACCGGACGGCGACACCGATGAGATGGGTGGGGGAGTACCTGTGGGCGTCGGACGGTCCGATCGACCTCGACGCCGCGGCGCCATTCCAGGTGTGCGCCACCGATGCCGCCGGCAATACGGCCTGCGCGGCGCCCGCGCCCTGACAGGGCTTCCGAGCGCCCGAGCGTCAGACCCGGGCGAGCGCCGCGGCGATGCACTCGGCGGCCCGGTCCGCGCCGCCCTCGCCTCGCACCTCGGCGCCCACGGCTTCGGCACGGGCGGCACACGCCGCATCCGACGTCAGCGTGCCGATCGCCATCGCGGCGCGGTCGGCCCGGTAACGTGTCGCATACAGCACCGTCCCGGCGCCCGCGCGCTCGACGCGCACCGCGTTGTCGAACTGATCGTGCGCGTGCGGGACCACGAGTTGGGGCCGGCCGCTCCTGAGGGCCTGTCCAGTGGTGCCGACCCCTCCCTGGTGGACGATGACGGCTGCGTGCGGAAACACCTGGTCGTGGGGCGCGCTCTCCACCGCCAGCATCCCGTCGGGCATCGACCGTGCCTCCGCCGCCGCGCGGCCCGCCAGCAGCAGGGCGCGCATGCCGAGTTGCCGCGCCGCGCGCACGCTCTCCTCGAAGAACCCGCCGGCCGCGTGCACGGCGGACGATCCCAGCGTGAAGACGACGGGAGGCGGGCCTGCGTCCAGGAACGCCCGGACCACCGGCGGCATCGCGATCGCCCGGTTGAAGAACGGAAAGCCCGTGACGTCCGTGTGCGGCGGCCAGTCCGGCTGCGGGCTCCCGAGCACCCTGGAGAAGAGCGCCAGCGTTCCGAGCGGCGAGAACTGTCCCTCGAACAGCGGATGTCCGGCGGCCGGTAGACCCAGCCGCTGTCGCAGTGCCGCCACCGGCGCCATCCAGCCCGCGGTCGCCTTCCGCGACAGCGCGCCCAGCAGACGCCCGGTCCAGGCGCCAAGATGCCGGAGCCCCACAGCCGCCGGCAGGTTGGGCAGGGCCGGAAAGTCCGTGGGAGAGAAGAACGACATGGGCGCCAGGACGCTGGACAGCCAGGGCAGGCGGCGTCGGTCCGCCACGAGCGGCGCGGCGAAGGTCACCGGGTGCGACACCACGAGATCCACGTCGCTCGCGGCCGCGTCCAGGTCTGCGTAGCTCGCGTCGAGCGCCGGCATCAGCAGCTCGCGTACGAGGACCTCGGTGCCTCGCCGGGGATCCATGAGCCGTCCGAGCAGCACCATGTCGTCAGGCGTGACGTCGGGACCGACCGGGCGGAAGGTGAGGCCCTCGCGTTCGAGGATCTCGCGATAGAACGGGCACGTCGCGAGGATCGGCTCGTGTCCGCGCGCGCGCAGGCGGTCCGCCACGGCGATGGAGGGGAAGAGGTCGCCGAACGATCCCCAGCACGTGAGCAGCACCCGGGCCACGCGCGCAATTCTACCGGCGCCCGTCGAGGTGCGCTCGCGCGTGCCTCCAACCTTTGCCAGGAACGAAGCATCTATGTCTCCAGCCGGCCCGCGCCGAGCCGTCGCACATGCTTCGTCCGCAGGGCGAACGTCTGCTGCCTCGAGGAATGTCGGGTGACCCACGTACTGCTCCCTCGTCTCGCTCGCGGGCTCGTCGCCGTGGCACTCCTGCTGGCGATGCCCGCACTCGTGGCCCAGGGACGGCCCGACGACGCCGACCTGGCGGCGCGGATCGACGCCCTGGTGCGGCAGGAAGCCGACGCCCGTCTGCTGAGCGGGGTGATCCTGGTCGCCCGCGGCGATCGAGTGCTGTTCCAGCGGGCCTACGGCCGCGCCAACTGGGAACTGGACGTGCCGAACGCACCTGACACGCGGTTCGGCGTCGGCTCCATCACCAAGGCCATGACCCAGGTCGTCGTGGACGCCCTGATCGACGAGCGGCGCCTGGACCTCGACGCGCCGGTCTCCCGGTATCTCGGCGCGTTTCCGCAGGGCCCACGCGGCGGCGTGGTGACGGTCCGCCACCTGCTCGACCATCGAGCCGGCGTGCCGTTCCGCGTCACCACGGAGTTGGAGGAGACGCTGCCGCTGCATCCCCAGGAGATCGTCGAGCGCGTGCGCGCCAGGGGGCTGCTGTTCGAGCCCGGCACGCAGGAGCTGTACAGCAGCGCCGGCTTCTCGTGTCTGGCGCGGGTGGTGGAGGTGATCGAGGGCCGGGCGTTCGACGACGTTCTTCGAGACCGGATCTTCCGTCCCGCTTCCATGACGACGGCCACCGACGAGACCGGCCAGCAGCTCATGCCGCACCGCGCCATGCCCTATCGGCTGGCCGCCACGGCAGGCGCGTTGACGGTGGCGAGCGCGCGGTACAAGGACCTGCGCTTCCTCACGGGCGCCGGGTCCGTCTACGCGACCGCCGAGGATCTGCTGCACTTCGTTCGCGCGATGCAGGCCGGTGTCCTGGGGCGTGCGGCCCGGCAGCGCGTGGCGGAGGGCGACTCCGGCTCGTGGCGCAGTTGGTATGGGCGGACCACGGGCTACGAGACGTCGGTTGACGTCGACCCGGCCCAGGATCTGACGTTCGTGTTCCTCAGCAACCTCCGATCGGGCGCCAACTGGCAGGTGCGCGAGCAGGTCAAGCGCCTGCTCACGGGCGCCAGCGCCGTCGCCATCCGCCGGCCGCCGCCACCTGCGGACCCGTTCGAAGCCCCGGGAACGTTCGTCGGATCCTACGGCGACCCGTCCGATCCCATCGTCATCTCTGTCGAGGACGGACATCTCTTTCGAGACGACAGCGAGTTCTATCCCGCGGCCGGTGGGAACTACTGCCTTCCGGCCAGCGGGTTCCTCATGAGGTTCCGGCGGACCGGCGGCACCGTCGATGCCCTCCTCACGGACAGAGGAACGGGCACCGAGAGCGTCGCGCTCCGAGTGACGCCGCGCCGGTAGTCACCGCGGCCCGTCGTCGTCAACCCGCCTGGAAACAGCCTCACCCGGGCTCCGCACCGATCGGCCCTGCGCGCCAATCCACGGCCGATTGCGGTCGCGGGCCGCACCACGGCACATGCGCGTCGTCTCGGACAGAAGGGTGTGCGGGGATGAGCCCGCCGGCCAGCGCACATGCCGTGCGGTGCCCTCGCAGGGTGACGTATGGCATCGCACCGCCGTTGGTGGACATCCGCACTGCTCGCCCTGGGTCGGCGTGGCATGGAGCCGCAACACGCGGCCGGCGGACGCGCCCCCGCGCTCGTGCCGCGTGTCGTTGTCGAACGCCGTGCGGGTGGGCTCGTAGGACCTCGCTCATGAGCTTCGACCGTCAGGACACCACCGGTCGTCACGTGCTCGTACATCACGACGCTGCGCGACTGCGCCGCCATGCTGCCGTGGGATTCGAACAGGGTGTCGACGACGCCGCCGAGGCTGCACGCGGTTGAGGGCGCGGACGTCGACCTCACCCTGCAGTCGGATGGCCGCTGGCGCTTCCTCACCCGCCCAGCCGCGACCGCGATCGTCGCGCGCCACCTCGACGACCCGTCCAAGGACGGCGAGCTCTACGCGGCGTTCACGCTGGCGACGACGCTGCGCAGGCGTTGATCGACCGACGTGGCGGGTCGATCCATTGCGCCCCCCTCACGAACCAGGCGGCCGCCGTGCCGCCGAGGGGCCCGACGGGGCGAGGGCCAGCGCCTTGACCACGGCCCGAGCCGCTCAGGCCCTGCGATCGGCCCGTCGGATCAGGTGGGCGCACCAGGACCAGGCGTCGGAGGGTCGCGGCAGGCAGGCGGAATGACCGCCGTGCGTCCGTCCTCTATGGCAGGCGTCGACCCGGCGAGTGTCGTCGGTGACAGCCCGAGGACGGTCAACCATGTCAAGGAAGAGCACGAAGGCCACCACTGGCGCACGGAAGCGCTCGCCCGGTCGGGCCGACTACGACACCTACGTGACGCACAAGAGCGTCTCGAAGAGCGCCTCGAAGGCGGCGATTGCGAGCGCCTACACAATCGAAGTCCGGTTTCTCGGCGGGCTTACGGAGTCGCAGAAGCAGGCGTTCAAGAAGGCGGCCGATCGCTGGTCGCGAGTCATCGTGGGCGACCTGCCGAGCGTCGTCGTGAACGGCGAGGTCATCGACGATCTCCTGATCGAGGCCGAGGGTGTTCCAATCGACGGGGTTGGGAAGATCCTCGGTCAGGCTGGCCCGAGACGGCTGCGGCCGATGGCAGCCGGGAAGGCCGCCATGCTCCCCGCCACCGGCCTCATGTCGTTCGACACGGCGGACCTCGCCAGCATGGAGGCCGATGGCACCCTGGTCGACGTGATCACGCACGAGATGGGGCACGTGATCGGCATCGGCACCATCTGGGAACGCAAAGGCTTGCTCGCGGGCGTCGGCACGACGAATCCCACGTTCATCGGTTCGAATGCCAAGAAGGCGTTCGGTGTCCTGCGCGGCACCGGGCCGAAGCCCGTCCCGGTCGAGAACACCGGCGGACCGGGCACGCGGGACTCCCACTGGCGCGAGTCGGTGTTCCGCAACGAGCTCATGTCGGGCTTCATTTCGGAGGCGGACAACCCGCTCAGCCGCCTGACCGTCGCCAGCCTGATCGATCTCGGCTACGAGGTGAGCCTCAGCGCGGCGGAGCCCTACGCGCTCCCGAACCTGCAGTCGCTGGCTGAGAAGGGGATGCTCGCCGCCGTGCTCCAGGCACCGCACGCCCACGCGCTGCCCATCTTCGCGCCGAAGGTGCTGCCCGACAGCAGTCTCGTGTAAGACTGGTCGACGTGGTGAGCGACGCGACCTCCGGAGCATGCCGCCCGTGAAGGGAATGCTTCGGCCGAAGGTGACAATCCTGCCGGCGAGCGCGCTGCCACCCGCCGGCACGCTCGTCGCGCCTCCCAGACGCTTCACGCATACCCTGACGACCGCGCGGCCCTACTACTATTCGCCGGGGCGAGCCAAGGCGGACGGAACCTTCCCGCCCGGCACTCCGGTGAAGCTGGTATCGGTCCACGAGGGGCGATGCCGCGTCGTCGACGGCCAGGGCCTCTTGGTGTTCACGGACTGCGCCGGCCTCCAGCCGCTCTCGGCGCCGCGAACGACGAAGGACTCGAGCAAGACCTCCCGTGCGCGACCACGCTCGCGACACCGCTGACGAGGAGCCTCCTGGGCGACAGGCTTGGGCGGGCGCTACGTCGACGCTCAAATATGGACCCTGACAACCCGCTATCGCCGCCGAGCCCCCGCATCTTCCTCACGGCGCTCACTCGGGGCATCCTGCTCGTCGGCGCCGCGTATCTGTTTCGACCGACCGCGCCGCACGAACAGACGGGCGTGGCCTCCACGCTGTCCATGCTGCAGGCTTGCGGCAAGGACCAGGAACTGTTCCGGACTCATGTCGATCGATTGAGCCTGAACACGCTCAGGGCGCTCCGAGAGTCGAACGAGACGACGGCCGCACGGATTGCGGCCCGGCTGCGCGCTGAATGCGGCGGCAGGCCGGCGGGCGGCGACTGCGAGGCGCTCGCCTCGCTCGATGCGTGCCTGAAGTCGAACGAACAGACCTTGAGCGACGTGATCGGCCGGTCGCAAGGGCCACATGCCCGGCGGGCGCGCTAGCGTGCCGCCGCCGCGGCTACGTCCGCTTGCGGATGAACAGGTGCGTGGCGCGCTCGCCGGCTACCTGTTCCACACACTCGTAGCCGAGGTCGCGGAGGTTCATCCCCGCCCACAGGGATTCGCCGCGGCCGAGGAACACCGGGCTGAGTGCGACATGCAGGTCGTCGACGAGCCGCGCCTCCAGGAACTGCCGCACCGTGGAGACGCCGCCTCCGAGACGTACGTCCTTCCCCTTGGCCGCGTCCCGCGCACGATCGAGCGCCTCGTGGATGCCGCCGGTCACGAAATGGAAATCGGTGCCGCCGGCCATGGGCTGCATCGGCCGCGTGTGATGGGTGAGCACGAACGTCGGCACGTGGTACGGCGGCTCGTCGCCCCACCAGCCCTTCCAGGAGTCGTCGGGCCATGGTCCACGCACCGGCCCGAACATGTTGCGGCCCAGAATCCAGGCGCCGATGTCGTCGAAGCCCCGTTCGGCCATGCGGTTGTCCACGCCGGTCTCGCCGCCGGCGTCCTCGGTGTGCATCTGCTTGAAGACGCGCGTGGGAAAGAACCACCCCATGAGGTCCAGGCCATCGACGCCGAGCGGATGTTCCAGGCTCTGGTCGGGGCCGGCCCCATAGCCGTCGAGGGACACCCCGAAGCTGCGGACCACGAGTTTCGACATGCGCACCCCCCAAGGATCGCTTCGACCCGCGAGCCCGCCGATCGGCTACGCCAGGATGTCGTGAATGACGGTGCCCGCCACGTCGGTCAGGCGGAAGTCGCGGCCGCTGTAGCGGTAGGTGAGCTTCGTGTGGTCGATGCCCAGCTGGTGCAGGATCGTCGCGTGCAGGTCGTGCACGTGCACGGGCTTGTCGATGGCCTTGAAGCCGAAGTCGTCGGTGGCGCCGTAGGTCATGCCGCCCTTGAAGCCGCCGCCGGCCAGCCACACGCTGAAGCCGAACGGGTTGTGATCGCGGCCGCTCTGCGCCACGGCCATCCCGCCCACCTCCACCACCGGGGTCCGGCCGAATTCCGAGCCGCACACGACGATCGTCTCGTCGAAGAGCCCGCGTGACTTCAGGTCCTTGATGACGGCCGCGAACGGCTGGTCCGAGTCGTTGGCGTTCTTCCGGTGCTGCTGGATGTCGCTGTGGGCGTCCCACGGATCGCCCTTGGCGTAGTACACCTGCACCATCCGCACGCCGCGCTCCACGAGGCGCACGGCCATGAGGCATCCACGCGCGGTACTGCCCGGGCCGTACAGCTCCAGCGTGGCCTTCGACTCCTTGCGGATGTCGAACACCTCGGGCGCCTCGGTCTGCATCCGGTAGGCCGTCTCCATCGCGCTGATCGCGGCGTCGAGCTGGGGATCGGCCACGTCGCCGCCCATTCCGTCGAGCGTCTTCAGCAGATCCAGCTCGCGGCGCTGCTCGGCCAGCGTGAACTCCTTGTTCGTCAGGAACGAGACGAGCTTCTTCGGGTCGAAGTCCTTCCCGACGATCTGGTCCGGCCGCTCGGTCTTGCTCGAGATGAACGTGCCCTGGTGCACGGCCGGCAGGAAGGCGCTGTTCCACAGCGGCGGCCCCACCGTGGTCGGCACGTCCGGGCACAGCACGACGTAGCCGGGCAGGTTCTGGTTCTCGGTGCCGAGCCCGTAGGTGAGCCACGAGCCGATCGACGGGCGCCCGACCTGGATGTGCCCCGTGTTCATCATGAGCATCGACGGCTCGTGATTCGGGATGTCCGTGTGCATCGAGCGGATCACGCAGATGTCGTCCGCGCACGCGCCGACGTGCGGGAAGAGCTCGCTCACCTCGAGGCCGCTCTTGCCGTAGCGGGTGAAGGTGAACGGCGACTGCATGAGCGTGCCCGTCTTGCGCTCGGTGGCCACCGGGCCGCCCGGCAGGGGCTGCCCGTGGTACTTGGCCAGCATCGGCTTCGGGTCGAAGCTGTCCACCTGCGACAGCCCGCCGTTCATGAACAGGAAGATGACGTGCTTGGCCCGCGCGGGGTGGTGCAGGCCCTTCGAGAGCGTAGGGCCGGGCGCGCCCGCGGTGAGGCCCGCCGCGGCCAGCGAGTCGCCGACGAGCCCGGCGAAGGCCATCATGCCGAAGCCGCCGCCGATCCGGCAGAGCGCGTCGCGTCGTGTGACGGGAGAGCGGGAGCGATGGGCCATCGTCGTCGGGTCTCCTAGTTCACGAACACGAACTCGTTGGAGCTGAGCAGCACCTTCACGTACCGGCCAAACGCGGTCACGGGCAGCATCTTCGCCTTCTCGTCGTCGGGCGCCGAGGCACCGGGCGTGACCCCGGCCATCATGCCGGACTCGGAGGGACTCGGGGCTCCGGCCTCGCGGCCCGACGGCGCCGCGGGTGGTGCCTCCGGGTCGGGGGGCGCCTTGGCCTTGGCTTTCGTCTGACGCTCCTCGTACTGCTTCAGGGGCTCACCGGCCAGGAACTCGCGTCCGGCCTTCACTTCGTCCGCCGTTGCCGCGCGGCCGAAGATCAGCCGGTAGGCTTTCTGGATACGGGCGCTGTCGTCAGGCTCGTCGGCCACCTTGGCGGCCAGGCGCTCGGCGTGCTGCTGCACGAAGTCGCTGTTCATGAAGAACAGCCGCTGCAGCGGGACGTTCGTGCTGAAGCGCTGCTCGGCGGTCTGGCTCGGGCTCGGGAAGTCGAAGAGCTGCAGGAACTCGTCCAGCTTGTACCGGCTGACCTTGCCGTACACCGTCCGGCGGGCCGACAGCGGCGTGAGCGGAATCGACGGGCCGCCCATCTTCTCGTCGAGCGCGCCGGAGACGAAGAGCACGCCGTCGCGGATCTGCTCCGCGGTGAGCCGGCGGCGGTTGGCGTGCCAGTAGAGGCGATTGCCGCCGTCCTTCGCGCGCGCGGCCGGCTGGTCGTCGGCGCTGAGGCGGTAGACGGCGCTCCGCAGCATCTCGCGGTGCAGGGCCTTCAGGGACTGGCCGTGGTCCACGAAGTACCGCGCCAGGTAGTCGAGCAGTTCGGGGTGGCTCGGCGTGTCGCCGTTCCTGCCGAAGTTGCTGGGCGTGTTGACGAGGCCCGTGCCGAAGTGGTCCTTCCACACGCGATTGACGATGACGCGCATGGCGATCGGCTGGGCCAGGATGGCCTCGGCCAGTTCGAGCCGCCCGCTGCCCTTCGAGAACGTGGCGCGTTCGCCCGGGCCCAGCACGGTGACGAAACCGCGGGGCACCGTGTCGCCCAGCCGCATCGGGTTGCCGCGCACGTGGACCTTGATGTCGGCGACCTCGGGGGCGTCCTGCACGCCGTGGACGTAGCTGAACTTGGGCGGCATCGCCTTCTCGGCGGCCTCGATGTCCTTGCGCAGGACGTCGATGGTGGCGCGGCGATCCTGCCCCAGGCGCTGTTCCAGGCCCCAGCCGCTGAAGCGCAGCAGCCCCGGGGTGCGGCGCCCAGGCGCCATCGCATCGGTCCGCAGGTCCACGACGAACACGTCGCGGAAGAGCGCGGTGCGCTCCTTGGTCATGCTGCGGAGCTCGAGGCTGCAGCCGGGACAGAAATCGTCGTTCGTCTTGAACTCGTTGGGCAGGTTCGCGGGCTCCTTGGGCTTCGCCGTCGGCAGCGCCCGCGCCTTGATGATGTCGTTCTCCTTGCTGACGTCCCGCTCCTCGAGCACCAGGCCGACGAGCAGCTCCTGGAAGGCCGCGGCGAGGGTGTCGGCCTCCTTCGCGGTGCCGCCGCCCTTGGCGATCATGGCCTGCCAGTCCTTGAGGAACGGGTAGTAGGTGGGCGGCCGGGACAGGAACTCGATCCAGCGATCGAAGAGCTCGTAGTCGAGCTTCTCCTTCTCGATCACCTCGGCCTTCTCCTTCTTCGGCTCGCCCGTCACCTGCCAGGCGGCCTTCATGTACTTGGCCGCCTGGAAGGCCAGGGTGGCCGCGAGCTGCTCGCCCTCCACGCGCAGGAACTCGCCGAGCATCTGCTGCTTCTTCTCGAGGGCCTTCTCCTTCGCCTTGTGCTCGGCGACGACGGCCTTCGGCGCCAACGGATATTCGTGGTACTCCGCGTTCAGGAACACGCCGGCCAGGGCGTAGTAGTCGGTGGTGGGGATCGGGTCGTACTTGTGGTCGTGGCAGCGGGCGCAGCCCACGGTGAGGCCCAGCAGGCCGCGGCTCACCGCGTCCACGCGGTCGTGCCGCTCGTCGGCGTGCGTGATCTCGACGGCGCCGTTGTCGTAGAACCAGGGCCCCAGGCCGAGGAACCCGAGGGCCGGCAGCTGGCGCACGCGCTCGGGCTCGTCCAGGAGGTCGGCCGCGAGCTGCGCCGTGACGAAGCGGTCGTAGGGCAGGTCGTCGTTGAGGGCCGTGATGACCCAGTCGCGATAGAGATGGGCGTTGGGGTAGGGGTTGTACCCGCGGCCCTCGGGATCGAGGCTCCTGTAGTCGTCCTCGCCGTACCGGGCCACGTCGAGCCACTTCCGGCCCCAGGTCTCGCCGTACCGCGGCGAGGCGAGCAGGCGATCGATCACCGTGTCGAACGCGTCCGGCGATTGGTCCGCCAGGAAGGCGTCGACCTCGTCCGGCGTCGGCGGGAGCCCCGTGAGGTCCAGCGTCGCGCGGCGAAGCAGCGATCGCTTGTCGGCGGGGCCAACCGGCGTCAGGCCCTCGGCCTCGAGCCGCGCCAGCACGAACCGATCGATGTCCGTCCTCGGCCACGCCGCGTCGCGCACGGAAGGGGCCGCGTGCGACGCCAGCGGCTGGAACGCCCAGTACGCGCGGTCCTGGGCCGTGACCACCTTGCCGCGGGGCGCGGCCGCCGCGGCTGCCGACGAAGACGTCGATGCGGGCCACGGCACGCCCGCGCGCACCCACTCCACCAGCAGGTCGACGTCGGCTTGCGCGAGCGGCCCGCGCCCCTTGGGCATCGCGGGATAGCCGGCGGCGTGCTGCACGACCTTGACGAGCGTGCTGGCCTCCGGCTTCCCGGGCTCGACGACGGGACCGGTGTCGCTGCCCTTCAGGAGCGCCTCCCGCGAATCCAGGCGCAGCCCGCCCTCGGCGGCCTCGGCGTGACACGCGTAGCAGTTCGCGGCGAGCAGGGGGCGGATGCGGCTCTCGAACACCTCGGGAGCCTGCGCGGCGGCCGCCGGTGGCTGCGTGCCCGCCGGGCGCTGCCCTGCGACGAGGTGGCCGTCGAGGAGGGCCAGGGCGGCCAGGCCCGCGACGGTCCAGAGAGCGCGGCGCCGGAGGGGAATCGATGCGCGCATAGGGCAATCGGTATTATCCACGGGCATGGACACTCGTGCGGAGGGACGGCACCAGCCGCGAATCATCGGCCGCTGGATCGGGATTGCCCTGGGTTTCTCGGCGCTTTCAGCGGTGGCGCTCCACGCCCAGCCGCCCCGTCCGCCCGACCAGGTCCCGTTCGCGCGCCTGAAAGCGGCCGCGGTGGTGCCCGTGCCCCTGCGTCCCGGCGCGGCCGAGACACCCGACGGCCTGGTGCTCCCGACGGACCGCGGTGTCGTGCGCGTCCCGGCTGCCACCGGCGTCCCGGGATCGCCGGTTGAGACCGGCCGGCCCTGCGCCAGCCTCGTCGCCGGGCTTGGGGCCATCTGGGTGCCGCTGTGCGAGGCGGGACGCCTCGGGCGGATCGACGACACGACGTCGGCCGTCGGCCCGCCGGTGACGCTCGCCGTCGCGGACCCCGCGGGACGGATCGCCACCGGTGTCGGCAGCGTCTGGGTCGCCTCCGACCGACGCGGCGTCGTGTCGCGCGTGGATCCGGACGGCGGCACGGTGGTGGCCGAGATACGCGTCGCGGCCGCGCCGTCGTCGGTGGTCGCGGTCGACGACGCGCTGTGGATCACGAGCGCGGCCGGTGACGTGCTGACGCACGTGAACGCGCACACCAACGAGGTGGTGGAGACCGTGAAGGTCGGGCCGCGGCCCGGACGGCTCGCGGTGGGAGAGGGCGCCGTCTGGGTGCTGAACCGCGGCGACGGCTCCGTCTCGCGCGTGGATCCCAAGACGCACAAGGTCACGGCCACCGTCGCGGTCGGCGCGGACGTGGCCGAGGGCGAGATCGCCGCCGGCGCCGGATCGGTGTGGATCAGCGCGCCGGGCGTCCCGCTCGTGCGCATCGACCCCGAGCGCAACCGCGTGGCTCAGCGCTTCACAGGCACCGGCGGAGGCGCGGTGGTGGTGGCGCACGGATCCGTCTGGGTTGCCGCCGATGCCAGCGCCACGTGGCGCATCGATCCGGTGCTCATCGCCGCGATGCGGCCGTGATGTTCGACCCAGCGCGGTTGCCAGACCTGCCCGCGCCGTGAAGCTCGGGCGTTACCTCGGCTGGCAGTCGGCGAGCGTTCGTTCGTAGCGGGCCACGTCCTTGCGGAGCTTGCGATAGATTTCCACCGCCCGCCTCGCGAGAGGTAATGCTTCGCCGCGTCTGTCCTGGTTCATCAGCGCCACGGCCAGGGTGTGGCTGTGGTCGGCAATCACTTCGAGGTGGCCGACCTGCTCGGACAACTGGAGGGCCTCACGCGCGAGTGCGGCGCCAGCGTCCCATTCTTCCCTCCGCAGTTCCAGGTTCGCCAGATTGCCGGTGTAGATGGCCTCGCCCTTCTGGTCGCCGATGGCACGTGCAATCCGCAGCGCTTCTCGATAGTCGCGTTCGGCGGCGAGCAAATCTCCGGAGTCTGCCTCTGAGCCCGCCACATCGTTGAGGTACACCGCGACGTCGTGGCTCTCGCGATTGACCGCGCGCGCCAGCTCGACGGCTTCGCGGTAGGCAGAGAGCGCCGCGCCATTGTTGCCCGCTTGACTGTGACCGATGCCGCGAAGGTGGATCGTCATCGCACGCTCTTCGGCGCCACGTCCCGCCTTCCGCCAGTGGACCTCCGCGCGGTCGGCGCACGCGAGCACGCCGGCAGACTCGCCGCGCATCATGTGAATCCAGCCGGCGTCGTATGCGCGACGGCCGGCGGACTCGAAGGCCCCCGCCGCCTCGGCACGCCTCTCGGCGTCAAGTGACAGAGCCGACTGTTCGTCCCATCGTCCGGTGAAGGTCAGGAACTCGTCGAGTGCCCGGCAAAGAGTCTGCAGCCGGTCGTTGTCTCCCTTGATGAATCCTGGGAGAGCCGCGGCCACCGTGGGCCATGCGGCATCGAGGACCGGGAAGCGCGCATAGTTCCTGTGCCCGTTCTCCACCGCCAGGGCGAATGCGTGCTTCTCCAGTCGACTGCCTGTCTCGGTGACGACGTCCGGCTTCCTCACGCGAAGAAAATCCGCGACGAGCGGCACCAGCGTGAAGGTATTGAGTTCCTCGCTGGGGACGACGAGCGACCTGTTGATGAGCGACTTGAGTGCTTGCGTGACGTCCGGGTCCTGCAGGCGTCCGGCCACGCCGGCGATGTGCTCGGCCCGGGCCGGCAGGGTGAAATACGTCAGCGCGCACAGTGCTTCGGTCTCGGCCTGGCTGAAATCTCCCACCAGGTCGCCAAAGATGAACTCCAGTGGATCGTTGCCGCCGGGGCACGAACGGAGGTGGGCGATCGCGTCGGCGAACGTCACGCAGCTGCCGCGCCCCATCTGCCCCGCCGTCCAGCGCAGCAGCAGCGGCTTCCCGCCCGTCTCACGGTAGAGGACCAGCCGCTCCGCTTCATTGGTCCGCGCCAGCGTCGGATTCGTCTCCGCGAGGGCGGCGAGCGTCGCGAGCGCGGCGTCTTCGCTCAGCTTCTCCAGGATCAGCTCTTCGGCCGCTGACCCGATGCGGCCGCGGGAGGTCAGGATGGCCTTGCACCCTGGTGGAAGGCGCTTGACGAAGGTGAAGACCGTATCCCGGTCCGGCTTCGTGAGCGACTCGAGGTTGTCGAGCACGAGGAGGACACGCGTCCCACGAAGGGCATCGAGAAGGAGTCGGGGGCGTTGGCTCTCAACGGCCTTGGCGATGTCGCCACGACCCAGCTCCCGCGCGAGCTCGTTGAACAGCTCGGCGAGGCCGCTGATCAGGAACCCCGAGAGGTCGCGGATGCCGTCGTCGTCGAGCTCGCGGGACTTGAGGGACACGAACACGATCCGGTCGAAGGTGTCGGCAGGGACGTCGTAGGCGGCGCGCACGGCCAATGACGTCTTGCCCATGCCTCCGGGGCCATCGATGAGCGCTCCCCATGTGCGGGACTCCGGCTCCAGCGCGTCGGCAATCCTCCGCAGTTCCTGCTCGCGCCCGAAGAACGGCTGGAGGGCCGGCAGGTTGTGCGGAATCGACGTTCGCGGGGGCAGGCCGGTGGCGGCGCCAGTCGCCAGGTAGTAGTCCCTCGATCGTCCCTCGTTCAGGGCGAGCCGTTCCAGGATGAGCGTCTCGAACTGCGCAGGCGTCTTGTCGTCGAGCTCGATGAACGCCGACGCCGGGCTGAGTCCGTCGGCGTGCGCCAGTTCGAATCGGCAGGGCATCACGCGATGCCCGTCCTCCTTCGTGAGCAGCCCATAGATGTGGATCCATTCCCACCCTGTCCAACGCTTGGCGTCGTAGGCCGGGCAGAGGATGGGCACGATCAGGTCGGACTGCGCGCCGTACAGTTCGGGAAGCCGCACGCCCAGGTCGTACCGGGCGAACTCAGCCTCGTGGAACTTGTCGTAGAGGATGCGGTCCTCGCCGAAGCGGTTCGCGAGCAGTCGGGCAACCGTGGCGACGAAGTCACGCTTCTCGCCCGCGAACGACAGCGCCACCCGGAAACGTCTCGCCTCCATGCCCGCGTCGGCCTCCGGAGGCCGATTGTCCCGTTCCGCCCGAGCGCGGTCAATCCGCCGTGTCGCCCCGGCCGTCGTGCCCAGCGCCCGGACTGGGAGCCGGCCATCACCAGGATTCGTCGTCGGCGGGTTCGACGATGGGCAGGTGGAGTCGAAACGACGTCCGCGCCCGCGTCGGGGGGCGGCGCTTCTTCCAGAGGCGGAGCGCGCCCCGGAACCCCAGGTCCACGCGCGTCTGCTCGTAGCTCGGCGGCGGGTCGGCCCCGAAGCCGTTGTAGGTGATGACCACCGTGCCGGGCCGCAGGCGCGCGAGGAACCGCGTCGTGGCGTCCACGTCCCGCGTGTAGCCCTGCTCGGAGAACGACACGCCGTCGTCGGCGTCCTGGAGCGCCGAGAAGGCGTACTCGCCGAACGGGTTGAAGAGGTAGTACGCGTCACCGGCCGGCGTGGGCACGTCACCGAACGCGCCGGTCACGAACCGCACGCGGTCCTCCACCTCGAAGAGCGCCGCGAGCGACTCGGCGGAGGCGACGAGCGAGGGCCGCTGCTCCAGGCCGACGACGCGGCACGGCGCCAGGAGCGCGGTGGTCACGCAGAACTTGCCCGCGCCGGACCCGATGTCCACCAGCGTGCCGACCCGCTCGGCCCGCAGCCAGGCGGCCACGCGGCGGATCACCGGAAGCGGCGTCCAGTAGTCGTCGGACACCTTGCGCAGCTCGGGCGGCAGGAGCTCGTCGAAGGCCGTGTCGGACAGCCCGCGTCCGCTGCGGATGGCCGCCGCCGCCCGCCGGGCCGCGCACCGGGCCGGGGAGGCCTCCACGGGATCGAGGCGGGACGACGCGCGGGGCGCGCGATGACTGGACATGGACGGGGCCGGCCCTGAGACGGACCGGACGCGCCATCATCCTCGATCCCCCGCACACCGCGCGATGCCCCCATCTTGCGCCGGTCTTGCGGAAGAATTGCGGCGCCGTTGACGTCTTCGCCGCCGCCGTCTGCGTCTCGACCGGCATGACGACACGTCCTCCGCTCATCCGTTCCGTCCTCGTCGCCCTCGCCCTGGCCGTGGCCACCGGCCCGGCGCCCAGGGCGCTGGAGCCGCTCGCCGAACCCACGCCTGCCCCGGCGGCGGTCATCGCCAACTGGGAACGCCTGATCGGCACCTGGGTGGCCGACAACGCCCCGTTCAAGGGGCCCAACGACCCGAACGACGCCTTCGGCATCGAGTGGCAGTGGGGCCTCGGTCGCAAGAGCCTGAAGGGGCGCCTGTACGGCGTCCGCGATGGCAAAGAGATCGGCACCTACTGGGAATTCCACGAGTACTGGCACCCGGGCGAGGGCCGCGTCATCGCGACTCAGCACGGCAGCGATGGGACCTTCGGAAGCGGCCCGCACGAGATCCGAAACGACGGCACCTCCGAAATGGTGCAGACCTTCTGGAATCCTCGAGCCCGGACCACGACCAGGGTGGGGCACCGGTCGCGGCTGGACGGCGACACGCACACGACGACGTCGTTCGACGTGTCGGCGTCGGGCACGTGGACCGAGCGGCGTACCTACGTCTGGAAGCGGCGGCCGGGAGCCTGAGCGCGGTGCGGGGCGGCGGCCACCGTGCCGCGCCGTCCGGTCTCACTCCGTCGACGGCGGCTCCGTGCCCGGACGTCCGGCGGCGACCTGGCGGACCAGCGCCTCGAAGTCGGGCCGTCCGTGCAGCCCGGCCAGCTCGGGGTACGCGCGCAGGAACACGAGCAGCGCCTGCCCGTGGTCCAGCGCGTCGCGAAGGGCCGTGATGGCGCCGGCGTGGTCACCGGCGGCGGCCAGGCGCAGGGCCAGCGGCAGGGCGTAGTCGGCCCGCCGGCCCTCGGCGGCCCGCTCGAGACGGGCGAGATCCCACGCGCGCCACGCGGCCACGGCGCCCAAATCGTCGAGCCCGGTGATGCGCGTCACGTCCTCCATCCCGGCGCCGCTCGCGCGAAGCAGGGCTCGCGCGTGGTCCGCCGCGTCCGACAGCCGGCCCTGCCGCTCGCAGGCGATGAGCGCGTAGGCGTGCGCCGGGGCGAACGCCGGTTCCACCTGCAGCACCTGTCGCGCGCTCTCCGCCGCGTCGGCGGGCCGGTCCGCCGCCAGGTAGAACATCGCCAGGTCCGCGCGGACGTACCAGGCGGCCGGATCGAGGGCGACCGCCCGCTCGGCGGCCTCGACCGCTCCGGCCGCGTCGCCGGCGGCCGCGAGCCACGTCGCCATCGCCATCGCCGTGCGGGCGTCCTCGCCGCTGGCGGCCGAGCGGTCCAGCCACTGGCGCGCGGCGGCGAAGTCCCACTCCAGAAAAAGGGTCGTCGTGCCCGTCACGCGCGCGGCGACCTTGTTCCCGGGATCGAGCGCCAGCGCCCGGCCGGCCGCGACGCGCGCCTCGCGCATGCCCTGGACGAAGGGCCGCCCGCCCGCGAAGCTCATGTCGACCAGCGTGTCGGCCTCCTCGGCGAACGCGTCCGCGAAGCCCGCGTCGGCGAGCACGGCCGCGTGGAAGGCGTCGCGCGCGTCCGCCAGGGCGGCGGCATCGTCATGCCGCGCGCGGGCGCGGCCCCGGAGGTACAGGCCGCGTTCGAAGGCCGCGCGCGCGGCCGGGACCGGCGACGATGCGGCAGGAGGGGCCTGCGGACCGCGGCTCCACCACGCCGCACCCGCCAGGAGCACCGCGACCGCCACGGCCGCGCTCCAGGCCCGCGGATACCCCCGCCAGCGCGCTCGCGGCGGCGCCGCGGCCGCCGCGCCTGCCTCTGGAGCCGCCGGTGGCTCCGCCACGGGCGGCGGTACCACGGGCACGACCGACGCGAGGAGACGGTACCCGACCTTGGGAATCGTCTCGAGACACCGCGCGTCCCTGGCCGAGTCGCCCAGCGCCTGGCGCACGGTCGCCACGGCGCTGTTCAGGTTGTTGTCGAAATCCACCCAGGTGCCGTCCGGCCAGAGGATGCGTCGCAGCGCATCGCGCGTCACCACCTCGCCGGCCCGATCCACGAGGGCCTGTAGCACGAGCGACGGCTTCGCGGCCAGGCGGGTGCGCCGGCCGTCCGGCCCGACGATTTCGCGGGCTCCCGGATCGAACACGAGCACCGTGCCGCCGACGGCCAGGCGGAGCGCCCCGGTCCGCGGCACGGCGTGGATGCCGTCGGCGTGGCGTCGTTCGGGATGGTCGATCACGTCGGGTCATTCTCGGCGTGGTCCCGCACCCGCGGCAACTCCGGTGGGCCGCCATCGTCTGCGCCGCCGGGCCCCGCCGCCGCCGGGCGTACCGACGAGCCGGTTGGGCGTAGAATGCGCCGCACCGGGTTCGCTCCGTGCGGGCCGGCGCTGAAAGGACTGCCATGGAACAGACGATCGCCACGCTCATCAAGGACTTCGAGACCGGCAAGATGGATCGGCGGCAGCTGATCAAGAGCCTCGCGGCGCTGGCCCTGGCCGGATCGGCGGCGCCGGTCGCCGCCGCCGCCGCCGACAAGGCGCCGTGGAAGACCGTGCACCTCGATCACATCTCGTACGCCGTCACCGACTACAAGAAGAGCGCGGAGTGGTACGCCGGCCTGATGGGATGGGAGATCAAGAACGACAACGGCCGGAACCAGGCCACGCTGAAGATCGGCGACGTCGGCGAGATCATCATCCGCAACAACCGCCGCCCCGACGGCGGCGCCACGCCGTCCGGGCCCGGGCAGGGCGCGCAGGCGGCGAACCGGCCGCCGGTGACGGGCGTCATCAACCACGTCTCGTACGGCATCGAGCCCTGGAACACCGACGCCGTGAAGGCGGAGCTGACGCGCCGCGGCCTCAACCCGCGCGAGGACTTCGTGGGCGACAACTTCAGGAGCTTCCACGTCTACGATCCCGACGGCTGGGACCTGCAGATCAGCAACCAGACCAAGAACGACTAGCCGTCCACGGGGAGGCGTGGGCCCGCGCCGCGCCTCTCCCGTCCCGGCGCCGCGCGGTCAGGGATGGCCGGCGCAGTACTTCGAGCCGCGGCACCGCGTCGGCACGAACAGCTCCGCCTGGATGCGCCACGTGCCGTCCACCTTCCGCCACTGCGCCAGGTAGGTGCCGCCGACGTCCACGACGCCGTCCGGCTCGGTCCACCGTCCCGTCCACTCGCCCCGTTCCGAGGCGACGTTCCACGCGCCGAAGACGTCGATCGTCGACGGCGTGCGCACGTAGACCGTATCGGGGCGGCGCTGGAACTGCTGCGCCATGCGCTGGCCGTTCACCTCCGGCCCCGTGCCCTGCGTGCTGGTGGACGTGACGATGTGCACGTCGGGCAGCCAGTGGCGGGCGATGCCGGCCACGTCGTGCGCGGCGATTGCGGCGTTCGACGCGGCGCGCGCGGCGCGGATGGCCGCGGCGTCGTCCGGCGGCTGCGCGCTCGCCACGCCCAGGACGGCCGCGACGGGCGCGGCCAGCAGCCCCGACACGGTCAGCCACGACGTCTCGATTGACGTGAACACGGTGGACCTCCCTCGCCGCCGGCCGGTGCGCGGCGGGACGCCATCGTAGACTGTCCCGCATGCTGCGACGCGACTTCCTCGCGCTGGCGTCCGTGCCCGCGCTGCACTTCCCGGCCGCCTCCGTCCGCCCCGCCCGCCGCGGCGCCGCCCGGCGCGACCCGCGCTTCGAGGCCGTCGCCGAACTCGCGGCCGCGAAGATGCAGGCCTACGGCGTCCCCGGCGTCGGCCTGGGGGTCCTGGCCGACGGCGAGGTGACGCTCCGGGGCCTCGGCGTGACCGACCACGACGACCCCCGGCCCATCACCGACGACACCCTCTTCACGATCGCGTCGATCTCCAAGACGGTCACGGCCACGGCGCTGATGAAGCTGGTGCAGGACGGCCGCGTGGACCTGCGCGCGCCGATTCAGCGCTACGTGCCGGGGTTCCGTGTCGTCGACGACGAGGCGAGCCGCACCGTCTCGCTGTGGCACTGCCTGACGCACACGCCGGGTTGGGAGGGCCAGCTCACGACCGAAGACCGCGGCGCGGGCGCCCTCGCGCACTTCGCCGGCACGATCATGCCGACGCTGCCGCAGCTGGCGCCGCCGGGACGTGTGTGGAGCTACAACAACGCGGGCTTCGCCCTGACCGGGCGCCTCATCGAGGTGGTGACCGGGAAGAGCATCCACGACGCGCTTCGCGACCTGGTCGTCGCGCCGCTCGGCCTCACGCGCACCGTGACGCGCCTCACGGATGCCATGACGCGGCGGCTCACGCTGGGCCATCGGACGCGCGGCGGCGCCGTCGAGGTCATCCGGCCCTTCCAGACCACGTCGAGCACCACGGCCGGCGGCGTCCTCACCTCCATCGCCGACGCGATGCGCTACGCGCGGTTCCACCTGGGCGACGGCCGCACCGCCGAGGGCACGCCGCACGTCTCACGCGCGCTCCTGGAGCTGATGCAGACGGCGCAGGTCCCCAAGAACGCGACCACCGACGAGATGGGCGCGGGCTGGCACGTCCGCACGCTGGGCGGCGTGAAGACCGTGGCCCATGGCGGCACCCTGAACGGGCACTGCCTGCTCCTGCAGCTCGTGCCCGCGCGGAACCTGGCGTTCTGTGTCTTCACGAATCACGTGGACGGCTGGCGGCTGGTGCAGGACGTGGAGGCCGCGATCCTGAAGAGCTACGCCGGCCTGGCGCTCGATCCTGGGCAGCGGATCGGGCATCGCGGCGTGAACGAGGCGATGACGTTCCATGCCCGGCCACTGGCCGTCCAGCCGCCGCTCGACGCGTATGCCGGCACCTACCGCCGTCCGCCGGTCGGCACGGTCCTGGTCCGGCGGGACGCGGATCACCTCGTCGTGGCCGTGGGCGACGGCCAGCCCGACGCGCCGCTCGTGTTCTACGGCCCGGACGTCGCCTACGCGACGGGCGGCCAGTACGTCGGGATGCCGTATGAGTTCATCCGGGAGGCGGGCGGCCGGATCCGCTGGATCCGCGTGAACGGGCGCATCGCCCGGCGCGACGCCTGAACCTGACAGCGTTGTACGGCCGGCGCACCGCGAGCCGGGGGTAACATGCGGGCTGACGCGCGTCCGCGCGCGCCCCATCCCCTCGACAGACGCCGGAGGCGAGCCATGGCACTGGACGACGTCCGCAAGGCCTCGGAGCAGTTCTACTCGGCACTGAACCGCATGGTGAACGGCGATGCCCGCGCGCTGGCCGACATCTGGGCCCACGACCCGGACGTCACCACGCTGCACCCGATTGGCGGCCGTCAGATCGGCTGGGACGACGTGCGCGGTTCCTGGGAGGCGGTGGCGCGGCTCTCGACCGAAGGCAGGGTCGCGCTGGAGGAACAGCACCTCCTCCTCGCCGGCGACATGGCGTGCGAGGTGGGCGTGGAGAACGGCACGCTCAAGCTCGCGGGCCATCTGATCAACATCGGGCACAACCGCGTCACGAACGTCTACCGCCGCGGCACGCAGGGCTGGAAGATCGTCCACCACCACACCGACATGTCGCCGGCGATGGTGGACATCCTGCGAACCGTCCAGCGCTCGCAGTAGCGCGGCCGTCCGGGGCGTTGCGCGTGCCGCCCCGACCCTCCGACGCCCGCCATCTACGCGGGCACGTCGGTGGCTGGCGCCAGCGTCACGGTCGTCGCGCCGGCGCCGCAGCTGCCGCAGGCCATCGCGGCGGCCACCGCCACCTCGGTGTCGGTGCCGGAGGCGGGTACCGTCTTGTCCGCGTGGTGCGTCATCGGCGTGCCGCACGCCGGGCACGGCATCGGCGGGACCGCTTCGGCGGCCTCGTCGTCGATGCTCACCTGCTCGCGTCCCATCCTGAGCACCTTCGCCATCCAGAGGAGCTCGCGGATGAAGCGGTCCGACCGCCGCACGAACGCCTCGTCGAGCAGCCGGCCGTCCTCGGCGAACACCGTGCCGACCTGCCCGATGTTGATGTCCCAGAAGATCGTCACGAGCCCCAGCTCCCGCATCACCGGGAGCAGGCCCTGGACGACGCGGATGCCGGCGAAGGGACCCGACGAGACGCCGACCAGGCCGACGGCCTTGTGGATGTACTCGCTCAGGCAGGAATCCAGCACGTGCTTCAGCAGGCCGGGAAAGCTGTGGTTGTATTCCGGCGCGACGATGACGAGCCCGTCGGCGGCCTGCATGGCGGCGGCGAAGGCCGCGTCCTTGATGGCCTCGCCGGCGTCGTTCACGGGCGTGGGCACCGCCGCGATGTCGATGAGCCGGCTTCTCACGCCGCGGCGACGGTTCAGGAGGTCGGCCAGGAGCCGCGCCGCGTGCGCGCTGGCGCGGCCCTGGCGCGTCGTGCCGAGGATGACGGGGATGTCGAGCGGCCGGATGGCATTCATGCGCGTCCTTCGCGGCGGTGGTGACGCCGGCGCAGGTACGATGCCGGCCGTCCGCGCGGGTTTCCCGCCGCCGGCGGCCGCTCCGGCCGTGCCGTCCGGCGCGCGGTCCCGCGCCCGCTAGGCCGGCTGAGCCAGGATCGCGCGGATGCCCTCCACGATCTCGTCCACCGTGGCCTCGTAGGCGAACGTCTTGCGGACCCGCCCCTGGGCATCCAGCGCGAACACCGTCGTCGTGTGCGACACCGTGTACTTCGCCGCCGACTCCGGCGTGGGCACGATCTCGTAGGCCGCGCCGTACTGGGCCACCACCGTGTCGATGGCCTCCTTCGTGCCGGTCAGTCCCAGGGCGTCCAGCGCGAAGTTGGCGAGGTCCGCCTTCAGCACCGGCGGCGTGTCGCGGTCCGGATCCACCGAGATGTAGAGCGTCCGCATCCGGCCCTTGTCGTCCCCGAGCCTGCGGGCCACGGTGGCGAGCTTCGACAGGGTGGTGGGGCAGGCATCGGGGCACGAGCTGTAGCCGAAGAAGATCAGGATGATCTTGCCGCGCTGGGACGCCAGCGTGAACGGCTGGCCGTCGTGGTCGGTGAGCGCGAAGTCGCCGCCGATGGGCAGGACCGGCAGGCGCTCGACGGCCGGCGTTCGGGTGCAGCCGGCCGCCGCGGTCAGCGCCGCAAGCGCCAGTGCGCACGCGGCCCGGCGGAATCCCTGGCCGACGCTCACTGCATCGACCCCGGCGCGCGCACCTGCGCCTCGGTGGTCACCGTGGTGCCGTCGTCGAGCGTCAGGGTGAGCCGCACCTTGTCGCCGGGGGCCGGCCGCTTCTTGATCTCGAACAGCATCACGTGGAACGAGCCCGGCTTCAGCTCGAGGCGGCCCTGCGCGGGCACGTCCATCTTCTTCACCGGCGACATGCGCATCATGCCGTTCTCGTTCTTCATCTCGTGCAGTTCGACCTTGTCGGAGAGATCCGACGACGCGGCCACGATCGACCGCGGCGCGTTGCCCGTGTTCTCGACGACGGCGAAGGCCCCCGTCATGTCGCGGCCGCCCATCGGCTGCCGCACCCAGGCGTCGTGCACGGTCACGGCGGGGGTCTGGGCCGAGGCGAGCGCGCCGGTCGTGAGGACGGCGGCGGCCGCAAGGAACGAGAGACGACGCAGGATCATGGGAATCTCCTAGTGAGACGGGTCGCGGAGCGACAGCACGTAGCGCGCCAGGGACTGGCGCTCGGTGTCCGACAGGTGGGGGAACCGCGGCATGCCCTGCCGGTGATCGGAGGGCACGCCGGGCGCCGCGTGCAGCTGGATGCCGTCGGCAATCGTCGCCGCGACGGCCTCGACGGTCAGGCCCGTCACGAATGCGCCCGATTCCTGGAAGTCCGTGGGCCGCGGGTCCAGGGTGCCGCTGATCGGCCCGTCGCCGCGGCCGAGCGGGCCGTGACAGCTGCCGCAGCCGTTCTCGGCGTACAGCGTCTTGCCGTCGACGGCGGTCTCCACGGGAACGGGCCGAGGCGCCGGGTTGCAGGCGGCGGCGAGAACGAGGCCCGCCGCGAGCCCGAAGAATCCAGTGATGCCGGCGCCTGCCTTCACGACGTGTCCCCGATCTCGCCCGGGTCCCGGGCGCCGGCCTCATGCCGTGCGCGGGTCCGCGTCCCGATCCTCCTGGCAGCCAGGGCCGTTCGGGCGCGACAAGATGTCGCAGCCGGACGCCGCGACGGCGGGTGCGACAACGTGACGCAGGGCCGCGTCTACTTCGGCGTCGGGTACTTGGCGAGCTTGCGCTGCAGGGAGCGGCGGTGCATCGAGAGCGCGCGCGCCGCCTCGGAGATGTTGCCTCCGCAGTCGGCGAGGACCCGCTGGATGTGCTCCCACTCCACGCGGGCCAGCGACGGCGTGTCCATGGGGAGATCGCGCGGGCGGGCGTCGAGGCCGCGGCGGAACGCGTCGAGGATGCGGTCGGCGTCGGTCGGCTTGGTGAGATAGTGCGCGGCGCCGAGGCGGATGGCCTCGAGGGCCGTGGCGATGCTGCCGTACCCCGTGAGCACGACGACGGCCGTCGTCTGGTCGATGGCCTTGAGTTCCCGGACCACGTCGAGGCCGGACATGTCCGGCAGCCGGAGATCGACGACGGCCATCTCCGGGCTGTCGGCGCGGGCGGCCGCGAGCGCTCCCTGTCCGTCGGCCACACCCACCGCGTCGTAGCCACGCTGCTCGAGCGCCGTGACGAGCACCGAGCGGAAGACGGCGTCGTCCTCGACGACCAGGATCGTCGGCTGCATCCGGTCCTTCATGCCGCGGGCAGCTCCAGCACGACGGAGGTGCCCTGGCCCATCACCGAGTGCACGTGGAGGGCGCCCCCCATCTGCTCGGCGAAGGCGCGCGCCAGGAACAGGCCCAGGCCGAGGCCCGTGCCCTGCGGCTTGGTCGTGACGAACGGTTCCCCGATCCTGGCCGACAGCTCGTCGGACATGCCGTGGCCGTGGTCCACGATCTCGAGACGGACGCCCCGCGACTGGTCCACGCTCAGCGCGACGTGCTGGCCGGGCGCGGACGCGTCGAAGGCGTTCTGGAGGAGGGCGACCACCACCTGCCGGAGCGGCTCGGCCGGGGCCGCGATGGGACGGGGCGCGTGGGGCAGGACCACGTCGAGCCGCGCGCCGCGCGCGTCGCCGAGGCGGCGCCGGACCTCGTCGGCGAGGGACGCGGGATCGACCTCGGTGTCGGCCGCCGACGCCGGCGTGGCGCGTCCGCTCAGCTGGTCCAGGACGTGGGTGCACCGGTCGATCTCCCGGCGCATCACCCGCAGCATCTCCCGCGACTCGGCCGGCGCGGTCTCGCCCGCCGCCATCGTGCGCTCCAGTTCGCCGACCAGCGTGCGGACGGAGCTGAGCGGGGTGGCCAGTTCGTGGGCCGCGCCGGCACCCAGGGCCAGCAGCGCGGCCAGCCGCTCGCTGCGTTCGGCCTGGACCCGCGCGGCGATCAGCTCCGTTTCCCGTTGTTCGAGCGCTTCGGAGACCCGCCCGACGAAGTACGCGATGAGGGCCGCCGCCGCCGACAGGGCCACCCACATGCCGGCCAGGTGGAGCGTGAGCGTGTACTGCGTGGAGCGGTCGTCGGTGAACTGGAGCGGCTCGTACCAGAAGAAGGTGAGCGCGTAGGCGCCGATGGACACGGCCGAGACGACCAGCGCCCAGCGGTGGCCGAGCGTCACCGCGGCCAGCGTGATGCCGACCAGGTACACGACGCTGATCGGGTTCATCGGCCCGCCCGCGTAGTACAGGATGCCGGTCAGGAGGGCGCCGTCCAGCAGCAGCGACCAGCCGATCACGGTCCGGCTCGGCTCGGGGGACCTGAGCTGCAGGGCGAGGACCACGTTGGTGGCCGCCAGCCCCGCCAGCAGCAGCGCGATGGGCGCCCCGGGCACCTCGATGCCCAGGAGCGGCGTGGCCGCGAACACCGCCGCGAGACCCGCGAGCGACGCCCACCGGAGGCGCACGAGCCAGGGCAGGACGACTCGGGAGGGCCGGTGGGGCTCGGGGCGCAAGGACCGATCGGGCATGCAATCCGGACGCCGGGCGGGCCGTCCGCCCTCCAGGGTAACCGGCCGGCGGCAGCGGCTCGCGGCGTGCGACGAAATGTCGCAGGCGACCTGCGCTACCGGCCGCAGCCTGGCAGGCGCACGGCCGCGATGCGCGTGGAGTAGCTTGCCTGGCCCGCTTTCAGGTAGTCGCCCACGTACCAGATCGTGCAGTCGTCCGCCGGGTCCACCGCCGTCTGCGTGTAGTCCTCCCACCGGAGCGTCGAGGTCTGCGACGCCTCGCCCCTGGCGAGCACGGCCTCGGCGGTGGTCAGCCGCCCGGGCGGATCCTCCGCCAGCCGCGCGGCCAGACGCTGCCCGGGGAAGTCGGCCGCGCTGCCGAACGAGTAGCCGATGGCGATGTTGCCGGCCCTGTCGATGGCGGGACTGGCCATCCAGCGGTACGCGCCGTCGGGCGCGTAGGTGCTCTGCTGACGGAGCTGCGGATCGCCGTTGGCGTCGAGCCGGAGCTCGTACCAGCGCACGCCGCCTCCGCCAGCGGCCGTGTCCACCGAGTGCACGGCGACCAGCGACTGGGACGCGCCCAGGTTCCGGTAGACCAGCCGCGCCATGATCTTGTCGCCCTGCGCGTCGAGCCGGCGTTCCACGCCGGGCTGCGGTACGCAATCGGTGAGCTGGCCCCCGCACAGGTAGCGATACGGCGTGACCTCGATCTTCCTCGGGCCCTCGAGGTGCGTGTTCGTCGGATGCGTCCAGTCCACGTGCATCTTCCAGACGTACAGGCCGTCGTCGTCGATGTCGCCGTGGAGCTGCGTGCCGCCGCTGGCCACGACGAGGTTCGGCGCGCCGGCCGGCGGCGGCGTCGTGCCGTCGAGGTCCGACGTGTTCAGGAAGTTGACGCCGTCGATCACCACGCACTGCTCGGTGGCGGGCTGGCCCGCGAGCATCCGCGCGCGGTCCACCACGCAGACGTGTTTCTGGATGACCTCGTCGCCCGTGCTCGTCGGCAGGTAGTAGCCGTCGGGCCAGACGGCCGGCCGCGGGTAGTCCGGGAAGAGCGCGCGCTCGAACACGTAGCGATAGTAGGGGCCGAGCGGATCGGGCGTGGCGCTCACCGCGTAGCACAGGGCGTAGATGGCGTCCGCCGGCGGCGCCTGGTTCGACGGCGCGGGTGGAGGAGGGGGCGGTCCCGGACGCGCGGCCGGGCCGGGATCGGACGCCTGCCCGGGCCGTGCGGCGATGCCGGGCGGTGCGGGCGCCTCGCCCGTCGCGGTCCCGGCGGCCCGCACGACGGCCCGCCGGAAGATCGGCATGACGACCAGCCAGCGGTCGGCCAGCTGGTCGTAGCGCACCACGGCATCGCCGTTGGGCCGGCTGCCGCACACCTCGCCGAATCCCGTGAAGAAGGTGTGGGTGCCCACCGGGCCGTACACCGCGCCTCCGTCCTTCGTGAACACGGCCACCTGCGAGTTCACGGTCTGCATCACGTGGTCGCGCCCCACCGCCAGGCTGTTGTCCGAGGGGTTGCGCGGCGGCGTGTCGCCCGCGTGCAGCGTCGCCCCCAGGCCGTCGAACGACGCGACGATCTCCGGCGCGGGCCGCGTTCCCGGCGAGGTCTGCTCGATCGACGCGCTGGCGGCCAGCGCCGGTGGCGGCGACTGCGCGTGGGCCGGGGCGGCGAACGCGCCCGCGCACGCGAGTGCCGCGGACGCCACGACAGCCGCGATGGGCCGCGATCCTGACGAAGGCATGCAGGATTCTACGGCCGACGTGGCCTCCGCGGCCGAGGCTCGCCGCCGCACCGTCCGATCGGGCGGCCCGATGGCGGTGGGCTGCCGTATCATCCCCGGATGGCCGCCATCACCCTGCTCGTCAATGGCGCGCGGCACACGGTGGACGTCGACCCCACGACGCCCCTGCTCTACGTGCTGCGCAACGACCTCGATCTCTCGGGCCCGCGCTTCGGCTGCGGCCTCGGCCAGTGCGGGGCCTGCACGGTGCTCGTCAACGGCGAGGCCGTGCGCTCGTGCGTGCGCCAGGTGGGCCAGGTCCAGAACGTGGAGATCACCACGCTCGAGGGCCTCGCGAAGAACGGGGTGCTGCACCCCGTGCAGCAGGCGTGGATCGACGAGCAGGTGCCGGCCTGCGGCTTCTGCCAGAACGGCCAGATGCTGACGGCGGCGGCGCTCCTCACCAAGACGCCGAACCCCACGGACGCCCAGATCCGCGACGGCATGAAGAACACGCTCTGCCGCTGCATGACCTACTACCGCATCAACGCCGCGGTGAAGCTGGCGGCCCGGAGGATGGCGTGATGTTGGCCCCGACCACCCGCCGCGACTTCCTCAAGACCGGCGGCATGCTGGTGGCCTCGGTGGCCGCCGTGCCGCTCGACGGCGTGAGCGCCGTCCTCGCCCGGGCCGCGCAGGCCGCGGGACCCTATCCGGACCCGGACTTCCATCAGCTCGACTCGTGGATCGTCATCCGGCCGGACAACACGGCGACGTTCTTCGTCGGCAAGACCGACCTCGGGCAGGGGACGGGCACGGCCTTCCGCCAGATCATGGCCGACGAGCTCGACATCGCGTTCGAGAAGACCACGTGCGTGATGGGCACCACGAACCTGACCGTCGACCAGGGCGGGTCCGGGGGATCCGACGCGCTCCAGACCGACGGCTACCCCATGCGCCGCGTGGCCGCCGAGGCGCGCCGCGTGCTCCTGGAGATGGCGTCCCGGCACTTCGGCGTTCCGGTGACGGCGCTCACGGTGAGCGACGGCGTCGTGACCTACAGCATCGGCGACTCGTCGGACAAGACCGTCACCTACGGCGATCTCATCGGCGGGAAGACGTTCAACGTCACGCTCACGGGCCGGAACACCGACGCGACGACGGGGCAGGCGCCGCTCAAGAGCGTGCGCGACATGAAGCACGTCGGGACGTCGCCCCGGCGCTACGACATCCCCGGCAAGGTGGACGGCACGGTGACGTGGGCCGTAGACGTGAAGAAGCCGGGCATGGTGCACGCGCGTCACGTCCGGCCGCCGCTGGCCGGCGCCACCCTGGTCGGCGTGGACGAGTCGTCGGTCAGCGGGCTGCCCGGCTTCGTGAAGGTCGTCCGCGAGGGGAACTACCTGGCCGTCGTCTGCGAGCGCGAGGAACAGGCCATTCGCGCGGCCCGGCAATTGAAGGCCGAGTGGAAGGCCCCGGCCGGACCGGCCTTTCCGAAGTCCGACGACCTCTTCACCTACCTCCGATCCACGACGCCGGCCTCGGTGGAGAAGCCCCAGGCCACCGGTGACGTGGACGGGGCGCTGGCCTCCGCGGCGACGAAGGTCGAGGCGCAGTACGAGGTGCCGTACCAGGGGCACACGGCGTTCGGTCCCGCGCACGCGATGGCGGATCCCTCCGACGGCCAGCTCACCATCTACTCGAACGACATGAAGTCGTACGGGCTCAGGAACGGCGTGGCCCGCTTCCTGGACATCCCGCGCGACCGGGTCCGCGTCGTGTGGATGGACGGCCCGCAGGCCTACGGCCGGACGGCCGCCGACGATGCCGGCTTCGAGGCGGCGTACCTGGCCAAGACCCTCGGCCGGCCCGTGCGGGTGCAGTGGAGCCGCGAGGAAGAGACCGCCTGGGACACGAAGGGACCCGCCTACGCCATCACGATGCGAGGCGGCCTCGACGCCCAGGGCCGTCTGGTCGCCCTCGACTACGACGCGCGGTCCGGCGACCACAACCACCTGGGCTACAACGAGCACGACACCGTGCTCATCGCGCAGCTCACGGGCCGCCGCAAGGCGGAGCCCGCGCGCGGCCGGGCGTCGTTCCCGACCGACGCCTACCACGTCCCGAACCGCCGGCACGCCGGCGCCGTCGTCCCGTTGCCGCTCGTGTGGGAGACGCCGCTTCGCACGGGCAACCTGCGCGATCCCGACGGCCCGCAGGTCACCTTCGCGGCCGAGAGCTTCATCGACGAGATGGCGGCGGCGGCGAAGGCCGACCCGGTCGCCTTCCGGCTGCAGCTGCTCGAGGCCGGGACGGGCGACGACAGTGGCTACAAGCGCGTGCGGTCGATCGCCTGCCTGAAGGCGGCCGCCGAGACGTTCGGCTGGGAGTCCCGGCCGGCGGCCACACGCCGGGCGAGCGGCGACGTGCTGACGGGCCGGGGCGTGGCGTATTCGTACCGCAGCCAGACGGTGGTGGCCGAGATGGTCGAGGTGGAAGTGGACCGCCGCACGGGCCGCGTCTGGGTGAAGCGGGCCGTCGTGGCGCACGACTGCGGCCTCGTCATCAACCCCGAGGCGCTCACCCGCACGGTGGAGAACGGCTTCCTGCACTCGCTGAGCCGCGCGCTCCACGAAGAGGTGAAGTACGACGGCCAGAAGATCACGTCCGTGAACTGGGTCAGCTCGCCGACCTTCACCCACGCCGACGTGCCCGAGCGGCTCGACGTCGTGATCGTGAACGGCGACCCGAACCCCACGCGCGGCGACCTGCCGCACTACGGCGCAGGAGAGACCGTGTGCAAGCCGGCGCTGGCGGCCGTGGCCAACGCCGTGTTCGACGCCACGGGCATCAGGATGCGCCGGGTGCCGCTGACGCCGGCGAGGGTGCTGGCGGCGCTGCAGGCGTAGTCCACACGACAAGGAGCCGCATCGTGAATCGCCCCCGCCTGAAGTACGTGCTCGTCTGCGCCGCTACGGTTGTGATGCCGGTCCTGCTCGCGGGTCAGGAGCGCGTGGACGACCGCACGATCGCCGCCATCAAGACCGAGGGATTCCAGCACTCGCACGTCATGGACACCCTGAGCTGGCTGTCCGACGTCCACGGGCCTCGGTTGACCAACTCCAAGGGCTACCGCGCGGCAGCCGAGTGGGTGAAGGCGCAGGCGGCCACGTGGGGCCTGTCGAATGCGGCGCTCGAGCCGTGGGGCACCTTCGGTCCCGGCTGGGAGGTGCAGCGCTTCTCGATCGAGATGCACGCGCCGCGCTACACGCGGATCATCGCGTATCCAGAGGCGTGGACCCGGAGCACGCCCGGCACCGTCACGGGCTCCCCGGTGCTCGTCGAGATCGCCGGGAAGGACGACATCGCCAAGTACAAGGGGAAGCTCAAGGGCGCCATCGTGCTGCTGAACCGACCCGGCGCGCCGGTCTCGCGGTTCACCGCGCCCGCGCGCCGGTTCACCCAGGAGCAGCTCACCGAACGCGAAGGCGTCCTCCACCCTGGCAGTCCCGCCAGCTTCCAGGAGGAGCTGGCCGAGTTCGACAAGGAGCTGGCGCTCACGAAGGACGTGCTCGCGTTCCTGAAGGACGAGGGCATCGCCGTGCTGCTCGAGCCGAGCGTGCGCGACGGGCTGTCGGTGGAGGCGGCCTCGCCCGGCTACTACCTGGCGAACGACCCACCCTGGTTCCCGGCCTTCGTCGTCGCGAAGGAACACTACGGCCGCATCCTGCGCCTGCTGGAGAAGACGATCCCGGTCACGCTCGACATCTCCCTGGAGACGTCGTTCGACCGGACGGACCTTCAGGGCTACAACGTGGTCGCCGAGATCCCCGGCACGGACCCCCAGATCGGATCGGAACTGGTGATGCTCGGCGCGCACCTCGACTCGTGGCATGCGGCCACCGGCGCCACCGACAACGGCGCCGGCAGCGCCGTGGTCCTCGAAGCGATGCGGATCCTGAAGGCCATCGGCGTGAAGCCGCGGCGCACGATCCGCATGGCGCTCTGGGGCGGGGAGGAGCAGGCCTTCTTCGGGTCCATCGGCTACGTGAAGAAGCACTTCGGCGATCCGGACACGAAGGCGCTCCTGCCGGATCAGGCGAAGGTGGCCGCGTACTTCAACCTCGACAACGGCTCGGGGAAGATCCGCGGCGTGTTCCTGCAGGGCAACGAAGCCGTCCGGCCGATCTTCCAGGCGTGGCTCGCGCCCTTCGCCTATCTCGGCGCCACCACGCTCACGACGCGCAACACGAGCGGCACCGACCACGAGATCTTCGACGCCGTGGGCATCCCCGCCTTCCAGTTCCTGCAGGACCCCCTGGATTACGGATCGGCCACGCACCACACGAGCCTCGACGGGTACGAGGCCGCCATGGCGGACGACCTGCAGCAGGCGGCGGTCGTGATGGCCAGCTTCGCCTGGCACGCGGCCATGCGCGACGAGAAGCTGCCGCGCGAGGCGATGCCGCCGCCGGTGAAGCCCGCGCCCTGAGGGTCGCATCGGCGGGCGGGCCGCGCGTGGTTGGGTTGGCGTCGACGGTCGCCCGGCGGGACGCGCGCTCCGCGACCGAGGCTCCTACGACCCGCCGGTCGCCGCGACCGTCTCGTCCCAGCCGAGGAACGCCCCCAGCTCACGGAGGAACAGCGGCCAGGCCGGCTCGTGTTCCAGCAGGAGGTGGTTGCGGCTCGGGAGCGGCACGAAGGTCGCTCCCCGGATGCCGGCCGCCAGGCGCCGGCCCTCGTCGAATGGCACGACACCGTCGTGCCTGGCGTGGAAGACGATCGTGGGCACGGAGATCGCGGGCAGCACCGAGCCGACGTCCAGGCGGGACAGCACCTCCATCAGCCGCGCCGCGTTCCCGGGCGTCGCGGACACGCGCTGGAGATCGTTGAACCATTCCATCTCGGCGGCGCTCGCCTCGGGGATGAACCGCGACGTGAACAGCTGACGGAAGGCCGGGTTGTTCTGGCCCCACCCGAGCCGGGTGAGGTCGAGCAGGGCCGTCCGCGCGTCGCGTTCGTCGGGGTCGGCCCGAATTCGCCAGCCACGGGCGTAGGCGCCGCACAGCACGAGGTGGCTGACGCGCTCCGGGTGTCGCGCCGCATACGCCGCCGCCACCGCACCGCCCTGCGAGATGCCCAGGAGCGCGAAGCGTTCGAGGCCCAGGCCGTCGACGACGGCCTCCTGGTCGCGCACGAACGCGTCGAGTGAGACGTCCTCGACGCTCCAGTCCGACAAGCCGCATCCTCGCTCGTCCCACCGCACGAGCTGATGCCGCTGGGCGATCTCGCGAATCCAGTGGCGCCAGACCGGACTGTCCCACTCGTATTCGATGTGGCTCAGCCAGTTGCCGGCCTTGGCCAGGGGCGGGCCCGCGCCCACGGTGGAACACGCGATCCGCGTGCCGTCGCTGGACGTGCAGAAGCGAATGTCCTGGCGCAGCGTGCGGACGGCCGCCGGCGCTGCCACCAGTCCATCCGTGCCGCCATCGATTCCGAAGCGCCGGACCTCGGCGACGAAGCGGTACCCGACGCGCGGCACGGTCTCGATGAACGGCTGTCCGCCCGGGTGCGCACCCAGCGCCCGGCGCAGGACCGAGATGTTGTGATTGAGGTTGTTCTCCTCGACCACCGTGTCGGGCCAGATTCGGCCCATCAGTTCGTCCTTCGTCAGCAGCCGGCCCGGGCGCTCGAGCAGCGCGCGCAGCGTCTCGAACACCTTCGTCGTCAGGGGAACCGGCGCGCCGTCGCGCAGCAGGCGCCGTTCGCGCACGTCCATCCGGAAGGCGCCGAACTCGTAGACGGCCTCGTCAGTGGCCACTTCAGAACTCTTTCACCAGGGATTCAGTCCCGCTTCAGGACGCAGCCCCGCGCCGTGGCGCCTAATGGCCGGACGGCCCGGGACCGGCGCAATTCTACGCATCCGGATCGCCACACGGCAACGACGGAAGGAGCGACAGATGGCTGGCATGCGAGGTGGACGGGCGGCAGCGGTGCTCGCCGGATGGGTGATCGCCGCGGGCGTGGCGGCGCCGGCGGCGGGGCAGAGCCCGCCTGACGTGCGGACCTGGACGGGGGTGGCGATGCAGGGCCGGGTCGGCCCCGGTTCGCCGTGGCGGTGGAACTCGGACTCGCTCGTGCGAGCGCGGAACGGGGCGGGCACGCTCGACTTCGTTGCCGAGCGCGTCGTGCTCACGCGGGACGTGGCCGGCCGATCCTCCGTCGGTATCGGCTACGCCTACGGCCGGGGGTTTCCCGACGGCGGCTCGCTGCGGGAGCACCGGTTCGTCCAGCAGTACCTGTGGAATCGAGGCGGTGCGGGTCGGTGGCTGTCGCTCAAGACGCGCGTGGAGGAACGCTACGTCACGGGGCAGGACTCGATGGCGCTGAGAGTGCGCCAGCAGGTGCGCATCACGTGGTCCCTTCCCTCCCGTCAGGGACTGCGTGCCGTGGCCGCGGAGGAGCTGTTCGTGCGGGCCAACTCCACGAAGCTCGGCTCGCGCGGGTTCGACAGCAATCGCGTCTTCCTGGGAGTCGCTCGGCCCCTGACGTCCCGCAGCAGCCTGGAGGTGGGCTATGTGAACATCGTCTGGCGCAGTGCGTCCGGCGACGCCCGGCGTAGCCATGTGATGTCGGCGACGCTGGCGGTGGGGTTGTAAATCGCCGCAACCGGCGCGGAACGCCAGGCTAGGCGGCTGCGGGCAGGAAGCTGTCGCTGAGGATGGCGCCGGCGGCCACGCCGGCACGCGCCAGGTGCAGCCGCAGCTGCTGCACGATGTCGTCGTTCCCGCACACGTAGGCCTGCCAGCCGGCGAGCGGCGGCGCCTCCCGCGCGATGACCGACGTCAACGGCGCCACCGGGATGCCGAACGTCGTCGGTCCCTGCAGCACCGACGGGTGGTACAGGAAGTTCGGGTACTCGCAGCTCATGGCGAAGAGGTCGTCCTGCAAATACAGCCCGGCGAGATCGACGGCGCCGTGGAACAGGTGGATCGGTCCCTCGTGCCCCTGCGACAGCGCGTCGCGCGCCACGCCGAGCAGCGGCGCGAGCCCGGTGCCGGTGCCCGCCAGGACGAGCCCCCGGTCCGGCTGCCCGGGCGTGTAGCAGCACGTGCCCGAGGCCGGCCCGAGCTCCAGCCAGGTGCCGGGCGCCGCCTCGTCGTACAGCCAGCGGCTCAACCGGCCGCGCTCCAGCCGCCGGACGTGCATTTCGAGATACGGATCGGCGGGGAGACTGGCCAGGGAGTACTGCCGGCCCACGCCGTCCTCCGAGCGCGCGACGGTCAGGAACTGTCCGGCCTGGTACGCCATCGGCTGCGCCGGGGCCACGCGCAGGCGCGCCACGGTGGGCGTCAGCCGGTCGTTCGCCACGACCTTGGCGAAGACGCGCGGCTCCTCTTCGGGATCCGCGATGGCAAGCACGCCGGCCGGCCGGCACTGACACGCCAGGAAGTCGCCGTTCGCGCGCTGCGCGTCGGTCAGTCCGCGCTGCGCGTGGACGGGGACGTCGCCGCTGACGCACCGCTGGAGGCACGCGTGACAGGTGCCCTTCCGGCAGGAGTACATGGCGTCGACGCCGTGACGGAGGAGCCCGTCGAGGACGGTCTCGCCGTCCCGGAGGTCGAGGCGGCGGGCGCCGATCGTGATCGCGGCCATGATCGTTCGGTGGAGGACCGGCCGGGGTCCCTATCGACCGCCGGTGCTGGACGTCCAAGGGGGGAATCGGCGGCAGGGACGACATCTTGAGGCGCCGCCGTCGTCCAGTGACCCCGGCCCCTACAATGAGACGCATGATGTCCGCTCCCGTCCGTCGATTCCGTCTCGTTCGCCTGCTGTTCGGATTCGCCCTTCTCGCCACCACCGGGGCAGGGCTTGCCGCGCGACAGGCGCCGGCCACGGCCCCAGCGGCCCAGGCGGAGGCGACCGCCAAGGCACCGGCGTTCGACAGCGCGTCGTTCTCGGCCATGGCCTGGCGCAACATCGGGCCGTTCCGCGGCGGCCGCGCGGTGGCGGTGGCCGGCGTGCCGCAGCAGCCCCGGACGTTCTACTTCGGCAGCGTCGGCGGCGGCGTGTGGAAGACGACCGACGGCGGCGTCACCTGGAGCAACATCACCGACGGCCAGCTGAAGACGTCGTCGGTGGGCGCCATCGCCGTGGCGCCCTCGGATCCGAACGTGATCTACGTGGGCATGGGCGAGCATCCCGTCCGCGGCGTGATGACCTCCCACGGCGACGGCGTCTACAAGTCCACCGACGCGGGCCGCACCTGGACCCACATGGGGCTCGACAGGACACGGCAGATCTCGCGGATCCGCGTCCACCCCACGGACCCCGACACGCTCTGGGTCGCGGCCCAGGGCGCGCCCTACGGCCCCACGAAGGACCGCGGCATCTACAAGTCCATCGACGGCGGGACGACCTGGACGCAGCAGCTCTTCGTGAACGAGACGACGGGGCCGTCGGACCTGGCGATGGACCCGACGAACCCCCGCATCCTGTACGCCGCGATGTGGGACCACCTGCGGCAGCCGTGGGAGGTGCGGAGCGGTGGCCCCGGGAGCGGCATCCACAAGACGACCGACGGCGGCGCCACCTGGCAGAAGGTGATGGAGGGCCTGCCGACGCCGGTGGGGAAGATCGGCATCGACGTGTCGGCCAATCCCGACCGGCTGTACGCCGTGGTGGAGGCGGACCCCAAGGGCGGCGTCTACCGCTCCGACGACGCCGGCAAGCACTGGACGCTGATGAGCGACTCGTGGTCGCTGCACGCGCGCGCCTGGTACTACATGAAGATCGTGGCGGACCCGAAGAATCCGGACGTGGTCTGGGTGCTGAACGCGCCGGTGAGCCGGTCGATCGACGGCGGCAAGACCTTCACGACGGTCCGGACACCGCACGGCGACAACCACAGCCTGTGGATCAACCCGGATGACCCGGACACGCTCATCGAGTCCAACGACGGCGGCGCCAACGTGTCGTTCAACGGCGGCCGCACCTGGTCCACGCAGGCCAACCAGCCCACGGCCCAGTTCTACCGGGTCAACGCCGACAACCTCTTTCCCTACAACCTGTACGGCGGGCAGCAGGACAACACGTCGGTGAAGATCGCCAGCGCCTCGCCCGGCGGCATCACCGAGCGCGACTGGTACGACGTGGGCGGCTGCGAAAGCGCCGTGCCCGCCTTCGATCCGGACACGCCGCGCTACGTGTACGCCGGCTGCTACATGGGCATCATCAGCGAGTTCGACGACGTGACGAAGACGGCCCGGGACGTCATGGCGTGGCCCGGGATGCCGGCCGCCATCGCCCCCCGCGACATGAAATACCGCTTCAACTGGAGCGCGCCGATCGTGGTCTCGCGGTTCGACCCGAACGTCATCTACCACGGCGGCAACGTGCTCCTGCGGTCGGCGAATCGCGGCAAGACGTGGACCGAGGCCAGCCCGGACCTGACCAGGAACGACAAGAGCAAGCAGGGGCCGGGCGGCGCGCCCATCACCAACGAGGGCGCGGGCGGCGAGACCTACGGCGTCATCCACTACATCGCGGAGTCGCCGCACGCGAAGGGTACGCTGTGGGTCGGCACCGACGACGGGCTCGTGCAGCTCACGCGCGACGACGGCAAGACCTGGACGAACGTGACTCCGCCCGACATCGGCGAGTCGCTCGTGAACGCCATCGAGGTGTCGCCGCATGCGGCCGGCACCGCGTATGTCACGTTCACGAAGTACAAGTTCAACGACTTCACGCCCATCGTCGTGAAGACGACGGACTTCGGGAAGTCGTGGACGTCGATCGTGAACGGGATCGAGCCGGAGGCGTGGGCGCGCGTGGTCCGCGAGGACCCGGTGCGGCGCGACCTGCTGTATCTGGGCACCGAGACCGGCTTCTACGTCTCGTTCAACGGCGGCCGGCAATGGACGCGGTTCCAGATGAACCTGCCCGTCACGCCGATCACGGACCTCAAGGTGCACGAGGGCGACCTCCTGGCCGCCACCGCGGGCCGGGCGTTCTGGATCCTGGACGACCTGGCGCCCTTCCGGCAGTGGTCGGACGAGACGGCCGCCACCGACGTCCGCCTGTTCACGCCCCGCGAGGCCTATCGCACGGGCGTCTTCGCCGGCGGTTTCGGCGGCGGGAGCGCCACGGCCGGCGCCAATCCGCCGAACGGGGCCATCGTGGACTTCTGGCTCGCCAAGGTGCCCGAGGGCGACGTGACGATGGACGTCCTCGACGACGGCGGGCAGGTGGTGCGCACGTTCAGCACGAAGAAGCCCGACGCGTCGGCGCCGCCATCGCTCGACCCGCCGCCGGCCACGCTCACCGTGAAGGCCGGGCTGAACCGCGTGGTGTGGAACGTCCGCCGGGCGCCGGTGGTACCCGTTCCCGGGCTCTACACGTTCGGGTTCACGGGTGGCCGGCAGGCCTTGCCAGGCGCCTACCAGGTCCGGCTGCGCGCTGGCGGGAAGACGCTGACGGCGCCGCTCACGGTGCGCCTGGACCCGCGCGTCACCACACCCACCTCGGACCTGGTCGCGCAGGACACCCTGGGCGCGCGCGTGGACACCGAGGTGAACGAGATCCACCGCGGGGTGATCCGGCTCAGGAACGCCCGGGCGCAGGTGGAGGATCTGGTGTCACGCGCGAAGACGATGGACGGCGGCGCGGCCATCGAGAAGGCCGGGACGGCGCTCGTGGACCGGCTGAACGCGCTCGAGGACACGCTCGTGCAGAAGAAGGTGGTGGACGGGCAGACCGTCATCAACTACACGATGCGGCTGAACGAGTTCTACCTGTACCTCCGTGGCGCCATCGACGACAGCCAGGCCGGCATCACCGACGGCCAGCAGGCGCGGCTGGCCGACCTCAGCGAACGGTGGCAGGCGCAGCAGAAGGCGCTCGCCGCGGCGCTGGGCGACGGCGTGGAGGAGTTCAACACGCTCGTCCGCGCCCGGAACATCCCGGCGGTGGTGGTGCGGCGTTAGCCGCGAGCGGCGACCGTGGCCGCGTCAGCGTTCAACCGGAGACCGTGCATGTCATCGATCCGACAATCCCTCGTCCTCGCCCTGGCCATCGGCCTGGCGCCGGCGGCCACCGGCGTGGCACAGACCGGGCAGGCGCTGCAGCTCCGGGGCGGCGCCGTCGCAGCCGCCACAACCCCGCGCATGCCCGATGCGGCGCGGCTGGCGTCGTTCGACGCGTTCGTGGAGGCCGTGCAGAAGCAGTTCGACGTGCCGGGTGTGGCCGTGGCCGTCGTCCACGACGGCCGGGTGGTGATGGAGCGCGGCTACGGGGTACGCGAACTGGGCAAGCCGGCCAGGGTGGATGCCCACACCATGTTCGCCATCGCCTCCAACACCAAGGCGTTCACCGCGGCCTCGCTGAACATGCTGCAGGACGACGGCAAGCTGAAGACCACGGACCGCGTCATCGACCACCTGCCCTGGTTCCGCATGAGCGACCCCTATGTGACGCGCGAGATGCGCATCCGCGATCTCTTGGCGCACCGGAGCGGCCTGAGCCTGGGGGCGGGCGACCTGCTCTACTGGCCGACCACCACCTACTCGTCGCGCGAGGTCATCGAGCGGTTGAAGGACGTGCCGCTCACCGGCGGATTTCGCGAGCAGTACGCCTACGACAACATCCTGTTCGGCGCCGCGCAGCTGGTGATCGAGCAGGCCTCGGGCCTGCCGTACAAGCAGTTCCTGCAGACGCGCATCTTCGAGCCGCTGGGCATGACCGAGACGCGCTACAACAGCGACGACCTGACGGCCGGCGACAACGCCGCCACCGGCCATGCCCGGTTCGACTTCAAGGACCTCCGGCCGGTCGGCGTCACCAGCTGGCGCAACGTGTCCGGCGCCGGCGGCCTGTATTCCAGCGTGCACGACCTCAGCCGGTGGATGAACCTGCAACTGGCCGGCGGCGTGCTCTCCGGCAGCGGCGACTCGGCGAAGCGGTTGTTCTCGGACGCGCGCCAGCGCGAGATGTGGACGATGCTCACGCCGATCCCGGTCGGCCGGCCCTCGGTCCCCGAGCTGGCGCCGATGATGCCGAACTTCATGGGCTACGGGCAGGGCTGGAACCTGTCCGACTACGCCGGCCACCGCATGGTGTGGCACACGGGCGGCTGGCCCGGACAGGTGTCGCGGCTGACGCTGCTGCCGGACGAGAAGACGGGCGTGGTGGTGCTCACGAGCGCCGAGATCGGCCACGCCTTCAACGCCATCACCTACGAGGCGCTGGACATGATGCTCGGCATGACCGGGCACGACTGGCTGAAGGCCTACGCCGCCTCCTATGCCAAAGCGCAGGGCGATGCCGACGCTGACCTGAAGAAGCACCTCGCCGCGCGCGACGCGAACAGCACGCCGTCGCTGCCGCTCGCCAGCTACGTCGGCACGTACCGCGACCCGTGGTACGGCGACGTGATCATCAGGCAGGGCGCCGGGCATCTCGAGATGCAGTTCAGCAAGACCGCGGAGCTGCTCGGCGACCTCGAGCACTGGCAGCACGACACCTTCATCGTCCGCTGGCGGGAACGCGGGCTGAACGCGGACGCGTTCGTCACCTTCGCGCTCGATCCGGACGGCCGGATTCGAGACGTGCGGATGGAGCCCGTGTCCACGCTGACCGACTTCAGCTTCGACTTCCAGGACCTGCGGCTGTCGCCGGTGGCCGATCCCCCGAAGTGAGCGCGCCACCGGCTGACCCTGGCTCGCGGCTGCGGGGCGCACGCCGCCGGCCGGGTTCAGCAAGCTCGGCCGCGGGCGCGCCGTCCCGAGTTGCGTGATTCGACGGTAGAATCGCGGGCTGGAGGAAGTCCCATGCGCGTCCCGCCTGCCGTTCGTGTCGCCGCCGTCCCCGCGCTCGTCATCGCCACCGCGATCGTCGTCGCCGCGCAGGCGGTGCCCGAAGTGAAGCTGCCGCCGTCGCCGCGCGGCTCGGCCGCCATCCAGCTCGGTGGCCGCTGGGAGAAGAACAACACCGGCCAGCGCTACGTGGACGGCAAGTGGGTGGTGGTCGACTACGGCCGGCCCCTCCTCCGCGGCCGCACCGACATCCTCGGCACGGCCGCCGACTACGGCAAGACCGTGAGCGACGGCGAGCCCGTGTGGCGCATGGGCGCGAACGACACGACCACCCTCACCACGCAGGTCCCGCTGATGATCGGCGGCAAGACCCTCCAGCCTGGCGTCTACAACGCCTTCGCCGAGCTGAAGCCCGGCGCCTGGACGCTGGTGCTCAGCACGCAGCCCCGCCAGCCGAAGTACGACCCGAACGACAAGGTGCTGCTGTACGGCTCCTACAACTACGACCCGAAGTTCGATGTCCTGCGCGCGCCGATGACCGTGCGCCAGAGCGACACGTCGGTGGAGCAGCTGACGATCGGCTTCGTGAACGTGTCGGCAACAGGCGCGACGCTGACCGTGGCGTGGGAGAAGACCGTGGCCACCATCAACCTGACTGTTGCGTCCGGCACGCACTGACGCGCCGCGGACGCGTCACGTCAGCCTCACCAGCTGGCCCCGTCTCCGGACGATGTTCTTGTAGTCCCATTGGATCGTCCTGGCCTTCTTGAGCCACCGGCGCAGCGGCGTGGTTTCGATGGCCGACGCCTGGCCGTAGAAGATGGAGGCGTCCTTGAACCGCTGGCCGACGACGTTGAGCTTGGGCTCGTCGAAGTCCGCCCCGCTCCAGAACATCAGGCGGACTCCGGCCTTCTGCGTGCTGTAGCCAACGATCGGATTGCCGTCCAGGAACCAGACGGGGTGTCGATGCCAGAGCTTGCGCTCGGCATCCGCGAGGCCGCGGTCGATCTCCGAGGCGAGCACGCGACAGACCTCCTTCGCCGCAGGGGCCTGCGCGTCGTTGTAGGTCGCGATGGCTGGGTGCATTTCCCGGTTCCTCGTGCGGGGTGCGGTCATGACCGTCGCTCCAATAGCTGCTGCAACGCGTCGAGTCGGGGACGGGCCGTAGCGAAAAGACCTCCGGCCACACCAACTAGCGCGTGGCCCAACACGAATAGTCGCCGTTGTAAGCGTTGTTGAGCTCGCGTGGCGAGGCACAGATCTCGAGCATCGTGCCGTCGAAGACCACCGTGCCAGCCCAGCGGAAGCTCGCGTAGCCCTTGAACGGATCCAACTGGCTTCCGGCCGGCGCCTTGTTCGGCAGGGTCACGGTCGTCGTCGAGCCGTACGGCACCACCGTGCGTGCCGTGCCGGCGCCCTGAAGGCTGAAGAGCTGATACGAGAACTCGTAGGTGTCGTCGCCGGGCTTCAAGACGAACGCCGCATAGACGTCGTTCCCCATGTAGACGAGCGGGCGACTTTCCTCCTCGCCCCCGCTCCAGGACGTCGCGTAGTCGGCGGGCAGGGTGCCGACCAGCCGCCAGTTCCCGGGCGACCCTTCGCGAATGTCGATGTCGCGGCTGCCGTTTCTGGTCATCAGCACGTAGGTGCGGGTGTCGGGGTCAACCGCCAAGCCGACCCGCGCGAAGTTCGTGCTGTCGCCGTACGTGAAGTCGGGCAGGGCCACGGGAGGCCCATCCGGCGGCATGCGCAGGAAGCGCAACGTGGGCGTCGACGACGTGTAGGCGACGATGTTTCCCGCGCCGTCCATGCCCGCCAAGTAGCTGCCCACGCCGTCCACCTCGTACACGGCATAGTCGGAGCCGCGTTTCCAATAGAGCAAGCGTCCGGTGTCCCCGCCGACGTCGTCGTAGTTGACGATCCAGTACGGGCCCACCCGCGCCAGGCCATTGATGTGATTCCGCGTGGCGTGCGCTTGTTCCGAGCGGGGAATGTCCACCCAGCGCTGGGTGGCGGACGCGAGCCGTTCAATCATCGCGGCCGCCGCCGCCGGCGTCATGGAGGTGGCAAAGGTGCGCGTCGTACCGACGGGCTCCACGGCCCACTGCGCCCAGGGCGCGTCGGGGTTCGTCTCGTGCACGAACACGTTGTCCTGGATGACCGAACCCGTGAAGCACCCTACGCAGCGGGCGAGATACTTGCCGCTGTCGGACCTCAGCGCCCAGCGTCCGTTCGGGCGCCGTTCCAGTGTCCATTGGGCCCACGACGCATCCGGGTTCGTCTCGTGGACGAAGGCGCTGTCGGCCGAGTTGCCGGGCCCGCAGTTGCTGCATCGGGCCAGGTAGCGCCCAGAATCCGCCTGCAGGACCCAGCGACCGTTCGGCCGCTTGGTCAGCATCCACCGGGCCCATGGCCGCCATGGATCGCCTTCATGCGCCCCTGCACTGTCGGCGTAAGACGTGTTGGGGACACAGTCGGCACACCGCGCCAGGAACTTGCCGTTGTCGGCTTTCAGCGTGTAGGCGCCAGGCGCCATGTCCTGGGCGCGAGTGGCCGTCACGCCGAGCGCCACCAAGAACATCGCACGGGCGAAGCTCGTTCCGAAGCGAGTGACCATGGTCAGACCCTCCCCGTCTGTGCGCGACCGTGGCACATGACCAGCTGCCGTTGACGCGCGATGATGCCGGTGGCGCGCCGGCATCGGACCTGTCGCGGTGGCCTGCCGTCTGGGGAGGAAGCGGCAGCCATGTCATCGGTACGCCGCTGGGTGTGACAGGGGCCATCGCGCCAAGCAACCATAGCGACGCGCGACGTCGCGGCCGACCGAAGGGCGTTCAGCGTGCGATGGACGGCGCGACGATGTCAAGGGGGCGGGGGAGAGTTGGTCGGAACGTCGCCCCCGGAAGCGCGAACGCCCTTCACGGCGCCTGCAGGCTGCATCGCCGCCCTATGTCATGGCGCCATCGTGGCCCTGCGGGTGCCAGGCATCGTCCTGGGCGCGCCGCGCTGTACGCCGGGCGTTATCCGACCCTGACGCCCCGCAGGCTCGCTGCCGCCCCCTCCCCCTTGCGCGGACGACTTGCGGGGCCGATCCCGAATCTCGTCGTCGGCACGGGCGACTACTGCATCGCCATGCCGATCGGGCGCGAGAAGGAAGTGACGGTCGTGCTCGAGCGAGACGAGTCCTTCCATCAGTGGTCGAGCGGCGACGACACGAAGCACGCCACGTTCACGGTCGACTCGGACGTCGTGCGCGTGAAGCTGTCCGCGCTGGTGTGGCGCCCGACGCAGTGACCGTCGACGCCCGGGCCGCCGCCTACGCCGGCACCCGCCCCTGCCGCTGGAGCCACCACCGCATGCAGCGGTGGCCCACGTCGACGGGCTCGCAGAACATCAGCGGGCAGCCGCCGACGATGGGCGTGATCCCGTGCTCCTGGCACGCGCGGACGGCGTCCTCGGAGACGCTGCCGTTGCCGAACGAGCGATGGAACCACACGCGGCGCACGCCGTGGTCCGCGCACTGGCGCACGACGTTCGCGGCCACCGCCGGAGCGGTCGCGATGACCACGCCGTCCAGTTGATGCGGGATGGCCGTGACGCTGCGGTAGCAGGGCACCCCTTCGAGCTCCGAGGCGTGCGGATTGACCGGGACCACGTCGTACCCGGCCTGCTTCAGCTTCCGGAACACGGCGTTCGCGGCCTGTCCCGTCTGGCGGGACACGCCCGCGACAGCGAACCGGCGGCCGCTGAGGAACTGCTGGACCGACGCAGGGCTCGTGGACATCGGCGTGCGCCCCCCTCCTGCCTACGCAAGCCGGGTGCCCGACCCGTACCCCGGATCGGCGCGGAATCCGCGTCAGTCCCGGCGGTCGGGCGCAGGTTTTTCGACGTGGCCGCGGATTCTCCCAGGACTGGCGTCAGGGCACGTCGACGATGATCTCGTTCGACGGGCCGCCGGCCCCCGCGGCATTCACGCCGCGGACCCGGAGGAAGTACCGCCCGGGCGGGACGTTGGGCGCCACGATGCCAGTCGGACTGGCCGCCAGCGGCACGACGGCGATGTTCGCGAGTCCCGAGGCCGAACCCGCCTCCAGGCGGTAGCTGGTGACGGCGCCGCCGGTCGCGGGGGCGCTCCAGGCAATCGACACGGTCCTGCCCGCCGACACGGTCGCCGAGAGGTTCGTCGGCGCGCCGGGTGTCGAGGAGGACACCACGACCGACACTTCGTTGGACGGCTGGCTGGTCCCTCCGGCGTTTCGGGCGCGCACGCGGAGGTAGTAGGTGCCCGGCGGCACGCCGGGCGCCTGGATGGCCGTGGGGCTCGGTGGCAGCGGGATGGCGCCGATGTTCGACAGGCCGGGCGCCGTGCCGGCTTCCAGGACGTAGCCGTCCACGGCGCCGCCGGACGACGGCGGCTGCCACGACAACGACAGGAGCTGACCGGACACCGTGCCCACGAGCCCGCCCGGCGGGCCGGGCGGCGCCGACGTGCCCACCAGCAACTGCAGTTCGTTCGAGGCCGGGCCGGTGCCGAGGTCGTTGGTGCCTCGCACGCGGATGTAGTACACGCCGCGCGGCACCGCCGCCTGCAGGCTCGTCGCCGCGCCCACCGACCCGACGTAGAGGTCGGAAGCGCCGGGGGCCGTGCCGGCTTCCAGGAGGAACGACACCGTCTCGCATCCACTCACGGCGGCCTGCCACGAGATCCCGAGGGTCGTCGACGTCGCGGCGCCGGTGAGCACCGGCGCGCCCGGCGGCCGTCGCACGGGCGCCGGCGTGATGTTCGTCGTCAGGGCCGACTGCACGGTCACGCTTTGACCGTCGGGATTGACGATGGTCAGGGCGTGCGGCCCGTTCGCGGCGCATTCGGTGGAGACGTCCAGGAGGAGGCTCGTCGGGGAGGTGAAGCCCACCTGGTGGACGCGGACGCCGCCCGACACGGTGGCGCGGAGTCGGCCGGCGAAGCCGGGGCCTGGATCGAAGAACCCTTCGCCGTCGGTCGGCACGCCGGTCACGGTCACCGGCATGGACGCCGTGCTCTGGGTGATGGTCCCGGGCGCCGCCGACACCGACGGCGGCGGGCCCGGCGCGCGGATGCGGGCGACCGCGATGCCCCACACGTCGCCCCCGACCGCGAACTGCTGGATGGCCCACATGGTCTGGTCGTCGGTGGGATCGAGGCTGAGGTTCGAGTAGTCGCCCCAGCGATACAGGCCGCCGCTGAACGTCGACGACGGGTTGTACGGCGCCGCGGCCTGCGTCACGAGCACCGGGGTCCGGACGACGCCAGGCCCGTCCGTCGCCAGGCGGCCGCCCACCGCCGCGTTGATGTACTCGTTGGTGCCGGCGGCGCTGCCCGCCATCGCGATGTGCCCCTGCCCGTTCACCATCAGCGCGGGCATCCAGTAGTTGCGCTGATCGAGGTCGTTGGCGGCGGACGGGCCGAAGGCCACGACGCCGCTCTGAGCCACGGACGGCGTACTCCCGCTCACGTCCTGGACGTCGAGGAAGCCCAGGGCATTTCTCGTGGCGTTCGAACCCGGCTGTCCCGTGTTGTCCACGCCCCAGAGCTCGCCCAGCCACAGGTGGTTGCGTCGCAGCGGGACGGCGTGCGAGCCGAACGTGGCCAGGAACATCCGCCCGGCGGTGTTGCCCGGGACGCCAGACTCAAGCACGTTCCCTTTGTGCCGAACCGCTGAGATGTTGAATCGCTGGAAGCTGCTGCCCGAAATGGGAATGGGTCCGGACAGCGTCGGAGTTCCGCCCGGATCGAGAACCCGGTAGATCTGGTTCGCGGCGGACAGGTAGCCGACCGCCGAGCCCGGTTCGTACTGGTCCACCGGGATGTTGATGGGCCCGGGACCGCGAAATGCCGTGACCACCGGCGGCCCGCCGCCGAGCACCGAGGCCTTGCGGACGACGTAGGCGTTCAGGTTCCACCCGCCTGCGTTACAGAGGGTGGCGTAGTTCGCGGTGAACACGCTGTACACGAAGTAGACGGCATGCTCGTCGACAGCCATCCGCGTGTAGTCCACCCAGCAGCCCGCGTCCCCGGGCGGCGTCACCTGGTCCTGCGGGATCGCGAAGAACCGCCATCCGCTGCCAGGCGTCAGGACGCCGCCGTCGCTCACCGCCAGGAGCATGTTCCCGCGGAACATCGACCCGACGAACCAGCGCCCGGACAGCCGATCGAACCGCACCTTCGGGTCGCAGCACGCCGCGATGCCGGCGCTGCCGAAGAACCCCTGGAGCGTGACGTTGAGGACCCCGTCGGGCTGCCCGGTCGCCTTGTCGAACGACCGCACGATGGAGTTCAGGACGACCAGATACTGCGTGGGGCCGACGGCGCCCATCGTGTCGGGCACTCCCTTGCCGGTCGCCGCCACGAACACGAGGTCCGGTCGCAGGTCGCCCGAGCCCTGAACGATCACGTTTGGCGTGAGGCCTTCCAGACGGACGCTGGATGTCTCGAGCGGGATGTCCTCGGCCTTGGGGGCCGACTGTGCGGCCACGGCCGCAGCCGCAGCCGTGGCCGTCGCCATCACCTGGGCGTTCGTGCGATACGCCGACACCGCGACATCGGGCGCGGCCATGGTCACGGTCTGGGTGTCGCCCGCCGCGCACTCCTGCGACGGGCCGCAGGCGGGATCCCCCACCGGAGGCTCGGCCCGATCAGTGGAGCAGGCGGCCAGGGCCACCGCGGTGGTCAGAGCGATGACGCCGCGGCGGCAATGACGCAGACCTCCAGCGCGTGCGAAGGACCGGCTCATGGGTTCCCTCCTGATACCGGTCCGACGAAGCGCGTCCTACCGGGAAGCCGGGAAAGTCTCGTGGCGGACGGCGTCCCGTGTCAATCGTTCTGGTCGTACCGCCGTATCAGCGCCCGGACCGGGCGGCCGCCCGCAGTTCGCGCTCGGCCTGCAGCCAGAAGTCCCGGCTGTCGCCGCGTCCCTGGTGCTCCAGCGCCAGGAAGTAGGCCCGCACGCGGATGTCCTCGTCGCTCACGGCGCGCGGCGGCGTGGGGACGGCGGGGGCGGCGGAGGCGGCCGCGGTCTTGGCGGCGGCCGACGGCCGGGCCGTCCTGGCGGTCCTCGCCCGGGTCGCGGCGGGCCGCGTGGTGGTGGGGGTCTTCGCCGCTCCGGCGGTCTTGCGGGTCCGTGTGGGAGTCGTCTTCTTGACAGTCACGCCAGTCCTTCTCTCGTGTGTGGGTCTCGATGGTCGCGCGGGCCTGCCCACGCGATGGGGGAAGACCATCCACTGTAGCGCGCCTTGGCGACGACGGTGAAACGGAGAGCGACCATCGCGAGAGGGCATCTCATCCAGAGGCGGGCGGTCCCCAGGTGTCCCCGGAACTTCATCACCTGGTCCGTCAGACGTGGCGGAGGACACATGCGTATCGCCCTCGTCCTGTTCACGGTCCTGGCGTCTCTGCCCCCTGGGCTCGTCGCCGCCCAGTCCGTCACCCAGACCACGTCTCCGGCAGACACCGTCAAGCGGTTGCTGCCCCTCGCCATTGCGCCCCCTCCCGTCGACACGGCAACGTCCGGAGGAAAGACGCCCTCTGGAGAGAAGACTGCCGAAGACAAGGGTGCTGGGGAGAAGGCGGTGCCGACGTCTGCGCCAACACGCAAGGACGCCATCGCCGCGCTGGACGCGGCGATCCAGATGGCCAAGGTCTTCCGCGGCGCGGAACGCGCCGGGGCCGTTCCGGGCCTTGAGGCCGACACGTCGCACAGCTTCGAGCTTGGACTCCGGAAGGACCGGGTCGATGCCGCAGTCGCCGACCGCGCGAACGAATGGACGGCGGCGCTGGCCAACGCGCGGGAGAGCATCGCGGGATTCCTCCAGGCACCGCTCAGTTGTCCGGTGCCCGCGGAGTTGAGCATCCCGACGATGTGGCGCGTGACGGCCGAGCGGGAAAGCGTGACCTCGTGGGCCGCGCGGCTGAACGAGATCTATTGCGAACTCGGCGGGCAGCTCAAAGTACAGCGCGCGGCCGGCATCACACCGGGCGAGGAGTCTCAGGAAGGCGAGACGTCCAGCGCGGCCGCCAGCTTCCTGCCATTCGCCGGACTGTCGGCCGGGCACTCGACGCCCCAGGTGTCGGCGCAACTGGCGGATCTCTACTTCACCAACCGCTGGCGGCTGTACCTGCGGTCGACCTTCCAGGCCAAGAAGGCCGATACCGTGAGCGAGGCCACCACCGGCACCGACGACGATGCCGCCGCCGGCACTGGCCTCTCGGCCGGCCAGGCGGCGGCCAAGGTCGACGACAAGGTGCGCAATGCGATGCTCGATCCGTTCGGGGGCGATCTCAACCTGACCGCCGGCTACTATGCGAAGGTGCCGACGCCGGGCCTGGAGGGCGACGCCAACGACGAGCAGCACGGGCTCTTCCTGGACGCGCGCGGCGGCCTGAAGCTGATCGAGCTGCCGGAGCAGACGCTGACGCTCAACGAGGGGCGATCGTCGGTCACGCCGTTCTACACGGCCTCGGTCGGGGTGCGACTCCGGCTGCCCACCTATCTCGACCGCTTCGTGCACAACCGCGCGGGTGCGGCGGAACTGGCGGCCGTGCTGGCCACGACGGGTATCGTGGATCGCAGCGCCTCGGCGCTCTTCTCCCGGAACGGCGATCCGGCGCCGCTTCCGCAGCGGGTGAACGTCCTGCACGTGAGCCTGGGCCTCGACGTCAACAACACCGTGCAGATCGGTCTGAGCGGGAACGTCTGGTCGAACACCGGCCTGAAGAAGCGCGTGGCCGTGGAGTTCAACGTCGTGTCGGCCAAGACGAAGGAGAAGGACAAGTAGGCGCCGCTCAGGCGCCCGCCAGCACGCGCTCGTAGCACCGCTCGTACTCGGGCACGACCTTCCCATCGCAGAACTGCCCGTCGGCCGTACGCCGCGCGGCGTCGGACAGGCGCGCACGAAGGTCGTCGTCGGTGAGGATGCGGCGGCACGAGGCGGCCATGCCCGCCAGGTCGTCCACGTGGTGCAGGAAGCCGTTCACGGCGTCCTGCACCACCTCCGGCACGCCGCCGACGCGCGAGGCCACCACCGGCACGCCGCACGCCATGGCCTCGAGGGCCGCCAGCCCGAAGCTCTCCTGCGTGGACGTCAGGACGAAGACGTCGGCCAGCGAGAGCAGCGACACCACCTGTTCCTGGATGCCCAGGAACTGGACGTCGGCTGCCACGCCGAGCTCGCGCGCGCGATGGACCGCACCGGCCAACTCTGGGCCGTCGCCCACCATCAGCAGCGTGGCCGGCACATCACGGCGGACCGCGGCGAACACGTCGATGACGGCGGCCGGCCGTTTCACCGGCCGGAAGTTGGAGACGTGAATCAGCACGCGGCGCCCGTCGAGCCCGAGCCGCGCGCGCAGGCCGGGCACCTCGCGCCGGCGGTAGAACTGGCAGTCCACGAAGTTCGGAATCACGTCGATCGGGGCAGTGATGCCCAGGTTCGTCCGGGTGTCGGCCTTCAGGCTCTCGGAGACCGTCGTGATCCCGTCGGACTGGCTGATGCTGAACGCGACGATGTCGCGGTAGGACGGATCGGCCCCGAGCAGCGTGATGTCCGTCCCGTGCAGGGTCGTGACGACCTTCGGCGCGCGCGTGGCCGGGTTCGCCAGCAGCACCTGCCGCGCCAGGTACGCGGCCGTGGCGTGCGGGATGGCGTAGTGCGCGTGCAGCAGGTCGAACGGATCCTGCGAAGCCACCTCGACCACCTTGTTCGCCAGCGACAGCAGGTACTGCGGCTCGCGGAAGAGCGGATACGCCGGCGTCTCCACGCGGTGGAACGACAGCCCGGCCTGGTAGTCCGTGAGCCGCACGGGCGGCTCGGCGCTGAACACGTGCACGTGGTGTCCGCGAGCCGCCAGCAGCTTGCCGAGCTCGGTCGCGATGATGCCGCTCCCGCCGACCGAGGCGTAGCACAGGATGCCGACGGTCACCGGTGCCCGCTCATCGCTCGCGCCTCAGCAGGCCGGACCGGACGACGGGCTCGCGCACGACGAAGCCCTCGGCCCAGCGGACCCCCGCGCGGGCGCCGAAGCTCGCGTCGCGGCTCTCGATGAGCTGACGGAAGAGCGGCGTGTTCAGCCGCGTGGCGGCGGTCTCGGCATCGGGCGGACGGAACTGGGTGCTGTGGCAGTCGAGGGCCCGGCGCTTCACGTCGTAGTGATCCGAGACGTCCACCACGAACGTGGGCGGGGCATCGTCGTTGATGAAGTAGAAGCAGATCCAGTCGGCCTTCCAGGCCTCGCCGGATCCGTAGCGGCGCAGGCCGGCGTTGAAGACCGCCTCGGTCAGCAGCGCGCTGGCCGCCACGTGATCGGGGTGACGGTCGGACCAGTACGGCACGGCCACGGTGCGGGGGCGGTGGCGGCGGATGCAGTCCACCGCCTGATCCAGATGATCCGGCACCCGTCCGATGCCGCGGTCCGGCCAGCGGAAGTTCTCGCGGACCTCCGCGCCCAGCACGGCGCGGGCCGCCTCGGCTTCCCGCACCCGGTCGTCGGGCGTGCCGTTGGTCCCCAGGTCCCCGGCCGTGAGATCGCACAGCCCCACCCGGCCGCCGTCGGCGACGTGCCGGCGGATGGTCCCGCCCATGCCGATTTCGAGATCGTCGGGATGCGGCCCGAAGGCCAGGAGATCGAGGCTCACCCCGCCAGCATACCCGGCAGGGGCCGGTGTCCACCCCGTCGCGGTCCTGCACACGATCGTCCGTGGCGTCCGCGCATTCCGCGGCCGAGCTGGTGGCCAGGCCGCTACACTCGACGGCGATGCGATGCGCACTCGGATGCCTGGTACTGCTGCTGGCCGGCTCGATGGCCGTGCCCGCCGGCGCTCAGCCGCTGCCGGACCCGACGCCGCTCGATCTGTGGGGGGCCGTCGGCGTCAACGCGGTCGCGCGCGACGGTTCCCTGCTCTATCTCGGTGGCTCGTTCTCCTATGTGGGACCGGCCACGGGCGGATTGGCGGCCATCGACGACGCCTCCGGCGCCGTGGTGGTGCAGGCCCCCGACGTGGCGGGCCCCGTGGAGGTCGTGCTCGGCCTGCCCGACGGCGGCTGGGCGATCGCGGGCATCCTCAGCGTGCGGGGCGGGGCGCAGCAGAGGCTCCTCCGGCTCGATGCCTCGGGCCGCGTCGTGCCGTGGTTCCCAGACATCTCCGGCGTCGTGTTCGCGATGGCCACCGACGGCGCGCGCCTGTTCGTCGGCGGCACGTTCGCCACGGTGGACGGCGTCGCACGTCCCAGTGTCGCGGCGTTCGACCTGGCCACCGGGGCGTTGAGCGCCTGGACGCCGGACATCGCGTACACGCCCGGCGCGCCGATCGTCGTGGACCTCGAGGTCGCGGGCGGCGTCGTCTTCGCGGCCGGGCTGTTCGATCGCGCCGACGGCCAGCCTGCCGGCGGATTCGCGGGCTTCGCCGGCACGTCGGCCGCGCGGCTCTCGCACGCCGTGCCGCCGATGGAGGTCAACGCCATGACCGCCCTCGGCGACACGCTGTTCGTGATTGGGTCGGATGCGGGGTCCAGCGACAGCATCGGGGCGCGCGTGGCCATCGCGTCGGCGGTGACGTCCGCCTGGCCGGTGCCGACCGGATTGTCCTGGGTGCACCGCCTCCACGCCACGCCGGCCGCGGTGTACGCGCGCGTCGGTTCCGGCATCGAGGCGCTCCACCCCGTGTCGGGGGCGAGCGTCGGGTCGCTGGCGTTCCAGTCGATCAACGGCGAGATGGCCGTGGTGGGCGGCACGGCGTACCTCGTGGCCGACCTGGGCCCCACGCACTGCGAGCTCGTCAAGGCGACGCTCGCCACGCTCACGCTCCAGCCAGGCCGGGTGGCGTGTGACGGGTTTGCACGGCTCGGGGCCGGCCCCGGGCGCGCCGCGGTTGCCGGAACCCGCTCGGTCGGCGGGGTGTACCGCGATGGTCTCGCCGCGATCGATCTGCGCACGGGACGCGCCACGGCGTTCGCGCCCGTGGTGACGGGCACCGTGCGATCGCTCGTGTCCATCGGTTCGGTGGTGGTCGCCGGTGGCGACTTCACGTTCGTGAACGGCCAGCCGCAGGACGGCGTGGCCGCGGTCCTTCCGGACGGCACCCTGCTGCCGTGGCGGCCGATCGTGCAGGGCTCATCGAACCCGGCCCCCGTCGTCGCGGCGCTCGCCACCGACGGGCGGCGACTGTTCCTCGGCGGCACCTTCGCGATGGTGGCGGGCGTCGCGGCGCCGAACCTCGTGGCGTTCGATCTGGCCTCGGGACAGCTCTCGTGGACGCCGGCGCCCGATCAGCCGGTGTTCGCCCTCGACCTCCACGCAGGGACGCTGTTCGCGGCCGGGGCCTTCACGTCCATCGCAGGCCAGCCGCGCGGTCGCGGAGCGGCGTTCACCGCCGATTCCCTCGCATTGATTCCATGGGACCCAGCCGCGGACCTCCCGATCGCGGGGATCGCCGCCGGTGACGGCATCGCCGTGACAGGAGTCTTCACCTCGTTGCAGGGGCAGCCGGCGAATGGCTTCGGCGTCTTCAACCGCGCGGGCCAACGCGTGGCCCGCGCGGCCACCTCCGCGTTCCAGCGGGGCATCGCCGCGGACGGCGACCGCCTCTACGTCGCCGCGAACGACCGGCTGGCCTCCACGTCCCTCGGGAGCGGCGTGCCCCAGGCCTTCATCGCCACGAATCGCTCAGGCCTTGCGCCGGGGGCGTTCTTCCGCGTCTGGGCCCTGTCGGACCTCGTCGTGACGGCGGGCAACTTCGACACCGTCGGCGACCGCCCACGACTCGGTCTGGCCGTGTTCGCGACGGGCGCGGCCGCGCCTCCCGCGCCGGTGCACGCCTCGGTACGAGGGGACGTGCTGTCGTTCGCGTGGGGACCGCCGTCAGGTGGCGTGCCGGCCGGCTACGTCGTCGAGGCGGGCCGTGCGCCAGGCGCGTCCGACATCGCGGTCGTGCCGTTCACGGGAACGGCGATCGCAGGTAGGGTTCCGCCCGGCACCTACTACCTGCGCGTTCGTGGCGTGACGCCCGAACTGCGCGGCGCCGACTCCGCCGAGGCGATCCTGACCGTGCCCGCTCCGGCGAGCCCACCCGGACCGCCGGCGCGCCTCACGGCCCTCGTCGAGCAGAACGGCCTCTACCTGTCCTGGAGCGCCGCCCCTGGCAACGCCGAGTCGTACGTGCTGGAAGCGGGCTCCCACAGCGGGGCCGCCGACATCGGCGCCGTGGACTTCGGCGCGCTGACGACGCGGTTCTTCGCCGTGGCGCCGCGCGGCCTCTACTACCTGCGCGTCCGCGCCCGAAACGCGCACGGCCTCGGCGCGGCCTCGAACGAAGTCGTCGTGTCGGTGCCGTAGGCGCGGCGCGCGCTCAGGCGCCGGGCCGCGGGAGCGGCAGGCCCAGCTCCTTCGCCATGAAGGCCATCTCGGCGGCCGTGTCCTCGACCCGGCGCGAGAAGGGAAGGCCGCGGTTGGCGGCGTGGCCGGCCTTCGGGTGGTAGCGCAGGATCACGGGCCGCCCCGAGATCGACGAGGCCTGCAGGCGCGCCGTGAACTTGCGCGCCGCCAGCGGCGGCACGCGCGTGTCGCGGTCGCCTGAGGAGAGCATCACGGCGGGATACGCCGTGCCGGCGCGCACCTGCTGGTACGGCGAGTACTGCTTGATGGCGTCGAACTGCGCCTTGATCGCGGCATCGCCGTACTCGAGCAGCGCCGGCATGTTGTTGTTGGCCGTGTACTGGTTGAAGCGCAGGATGTCCACGTCCGGGAACCCGCAGAGCACGGCGCGGAAGAGATCCGGCCGCTGCGTGAGCGCGGCGCCCACGAGCAGCCCGCCGTTGCTGGTCCCCATGATGCCGAGCGCCGCCGGACTCGTGTAGCGTTCGCGCACGAGCCACTCGGCGGCCGCCACGAAGTCGTCGAAGACGTGCTGCTTGTTCGTGAGCATCCCGTCGCGGTGCCACGTCTCGCCGAACTCGCTGCCGCCGCGCAGCACCGCCATCGCGTACACGCCGCCGTGTTCCACCCAGGCGGCCGCCATCGGCGAGAACGACGGCTTCTGGGCCGCGTAGAACCCGCCGTAGCCGAAGAGGAGCGTCGGGGTCGTTCCGGTGCGGGGCAGGTCCGTCTTGTGCAGCACCCAGACCGGCACCGTCGTGCCGTCTTTCGAGGTGGCGTCGCCGCGGGTCACCGTCATGCCCGACCCGTCGAAGGGGATCTCGGCTCCGCGGTCGAGCACGCGGGTGCCCGTCGCGAGATCGACCCGCCACGTGGTCTCGGGCGCATCGAAGGACTCGAGCGTGACGAGGGCGCGGCCCGGGCCGTCGCCGCGAATCGACGCCGAGTGCCGCGGCGGCACGGCCAGCTCGCCCGTGCGCTCGCCCTTCCGGGTGAACGTGATCAGGCGGTTGGCGCCGTCGTCGATCACCTGGGCGACGAGCGTGTCGCCGATGACCGAGACGTCCTCGATCACCTCTGGCTGCTCGGCGATCACGGTGCGCCAGGCGGCCCGCGCCGGGCGCCTGAGATCCACGGCCACCACGCGGTTCCTGGGGGCGTCGAGGTCCGTCCGCATCCACAGCTCGCCGTTCACGAACCGCGGATAGAAGCGCGCGTCGGCGCCTTCGACCACGGCGAACGGCGTGCCGCCCTTTGCCCTCAGGTCCAGGGCGAAGACGTCCGTCGTCGCCCACCCGTGCTGGACGGTGAAGACCAGCCAGGCCCCGTCGTCGGACTGGAGCACCGAGACGAACGCCGTCGGTCCGTAGCCCTCGCCGAACACGAGCGGATCGCTCGACGGGTCCGTGCCCCAGGCATGGCGGCGGATGCGGGCGCCCGTCTGCCGCGATCGGACGCTGTAGTAGAAGCCGTCGCCGCTCGTCGTGAGCACCACGCTGCTGTACAGCGCGGCGGGGAAGTGGTCCGGCAGGTCCTGGCCCGTGCCGAGGTCGCGGATCTTCAGCGCGAATTCGTCCTGGCCGCCGTCGCGCACGCCGTACAGCAGGTGGCGGCCCTGCCGGTCCACGGCCGTCACCTCCACCCGCGTCGTCAGGTCGTCGCTGAGCGGCGCGGGATCCACCACCACGTCGTACGGGGCGGTGGGATCGATCGCGTCGCGGCGGCCTCCGGTGCCCGGCGCCGCGTCCGGCACCGACCGCCGGACGATGGACGCGAGCTCCTCGCCGACCCGGCGCAGCGTGAAGTACTCGAACGCGCCCCCACGCCGCGGCGCGCCGATCTCGGCACGGTCCGAGAGCGCGCGGATGCGCGTCTCGAGCGCCAGACGGACGTCGTCACGCGGCAGCACGCGGTCGGCGTAGGCCCCCTGCGCCGCCAGCCACTCGCGGGTCTCCGCCGCGTCCTGGGCCTCGAGCCAGCGATACGGATCGGGGAACGTCTCGCCCTGGATCGTGTCCACCACGGCGTCGGTCCGCGTGGCCGGGGGCCCTGCGACCGGAGGCGCCGTCGTGGTGCACGCGGCCGTGCCGGCGATGAGCCCCACCGTCAGCAGGCGCCGGAGAATCGAGTTCGGCATCGGCATCGTCCTCTCCCCGGGCACCGCGCCCGCCCGCTCGGGAGGTCCCGACGCCCGTCGGCGCGACGGGCGAGCGCCTCCGATCGACGGCACACTCTAGCAGGTCGCGGCCCGCCGTACAGAGCAACGCCCGCGATCCCGGCTGCGGAACCACGGGCGCGCCCGAGCGTCGAACCGGCGGCTACGGCGCGATCGTGACCGCCCGCTGCGAGATGCCCGACAGCAGCTCGAAGGTGCCGGCCCGGGTGAGCGCCGACATCCACACGTGGACCCCGGGCGGCGCGCCCGGCGGAATGGGCAGGGCCAGGATGTCGCCGTCCCAGTCGATGGGCACGAAGTTCCGGGCGAGCGGCACGAGGCCGGGAACGAGCCCCGCGCCCGTCCACGACAGCGTCTGGCCGCCGGGCAACTGGAGCACCACATAGGCGTCCGATGGCGTCGCCGTCTTGTCCCTCCGCAGGGTGGCGTGCAGACGCATCGTCTGCCCGGTCCTCAGCGTCGGCGCGTTGACGGTCGTCGACAGCGTGGCCGAGTGGAACTGGATGTTCCCGTTGCGGACCGTGCGGAGCGACCGGGCTTCCACCACCTGGCCGTTCGACACGATGGTCACGCCGAACCTGTCGTTCCTGCCCGGCTCGCCGTTGTCCTCGGTCACGACGCTGAAGGTGCACGACGGCAGGACGGCGTCGCAGGTGCCGGAGATCCGCGCGGTCAGCGGCGTGCCGTCCGGATTCAGCGCCACCACGTCCATGGCCGTGACCGGCCCGTTGACGTGGAGGTTCGCGGCGCGGATGTGGTTGACGTAGTTGAAGGTGCCGCTCGCCGCGCCGGCCGTGGCGCCGGGCTCGGCGTTGAAGCCGTAGTTGGCGAAGCCCGTGCCGGTCGCGTCGGGATCCGTATTCGCCGGATCGCTCGGCACGTTGATGCTGCCACCGCCCGTGACCTTGAAGGACGTGTGCGTGGGCAGCGGCTGGCCGTAGCTGCACGCCGTGATCGCGGCCCCGCTCGTCGTCACGGTGCCGCCGGCGGCTCCAGCGCCGATCGACAGCGCGCGGCCGTCCACCGTGGCCGCGGCGCCGACGCTCACGTCGCCCTCGGCGAGGACGTTTCCGACGAACACCGCACCGGCGCCGAGGGTGACGGCCGTGGGCGGTGTCGCGATGCTGGCGTCGCCCACCTGCCAGAAGACGTCGGAGCCGCTGCAGGTGGCGGGCGCCACCGGTGGCAGGACCACCGTGGCGGCCGGGCCTACTGTGAGCGCGCCGTCCACCTGGAAGATCCACGGCCCTGCGCCGGTCAGCGTGAGCGTCGTGTTCAGGACCGCGTCGCCGCTGAAGCAGTACACGCCGCCGGTGAGCGACGCGCCGTCCAGGACCGGGTCGAGGTTCGCGGGCGGACAGGTGCGCCCCGCCAGATCGAGATAGGCCGCCGTGGCCGCGTGCAGGGCCTGGGCGGCGACGGCGTCCCCGGCGTGCATCACGCTGCCCGGGGCCAGCATGGCCGGCGTGACGCCGCTGACGGTGCCGCCGGGCGCGGCGCCGACGTCGCCGCTGAAGGTCGACGCTCCGGTATTGGCGACGCTGGACGCCCCGAGCACCGCGAAGCTCTCGGCCCCGCTCAGCGGAGGCGGATTGACCTGGGCGCTGGCCACCGCGCATCCGGCAAGAATTCCGGTCGCCATCGTCGCGCACGTCCGGCTGGCGCGGCCGAGCCATGCAATTCCTACATGCATATCCGTCCTTTCTGCCCACCCATCGACAGGGGGCGTGGGCACGCGGCGGTGAACGTGCGCAGCACGGTCCCGCCCTGGGAACGACGAGCAATCTTCTCGCCGTTTTCGCCCGCACCGCGGGGGATTTCGATCAGTCGGGCCCTGTCTTGACTTTCACGAGACGGCCCCGCATGCTCGCGCGGCATGCCGCAACGCCGACTCCTGCTCGCCCTCGCGTCGACGGCCGTGCTGGCCGCGGCCTCCGACGCCGCCGCCCAGGGAACGGCCGTGCGCTTCGGCGCGTTGTGGGACGGCGCGCGGCGAGTGGCCGACGCCGTCGTGGTCGTGGAGGGCGGGCGCATTCGCACCGTGGGACAAGGCGACGGCGCGGTGCCGTCGGGCGCGGCGGTGGTCGACCTTCGTCCCCTGGTCGGCCTGCCCGGCCTCATCGACGCCCACACGCACATCACCTATTACTGGGACCGGGCGCCGGGCACGCGGCCGCGCGGCCAGCGTCGGCTGCCCGCGGTCACCGTCTTCCTGGCGCAGGACAACGCCCGCCGCACGCTCGAAACCGGGGTGACGACGGTCCGCGATCTGAACGCCGGGAACGACATGGACCTGGCCATGCGCGAGCTCACGGCGTCGGGCGCGATGGTGGGGCCCCGGATCTTCGCCTCGGGTCCCGGGCTGTCGGCGCGTGCCGGCGCGCCGCCGGATCCGGCCGCGATGGCGTCGCTGGTCGAGGCGCGCGTGGCGTCGGGCGTCGACTGGATCAAGGTGTTCGGCTCGCGCGGCAGCTTCGAGGTGGTGGACGGGACGCAGACCGTCACCTTCGAGGAGATGAAGGCGGTGGTCGACGCGGCGCACGCGCGCGGCAAGAAGGTGGCGATCCACTCCTACGGCGCCAGCGGGGTGGCCGACGCCGTCAGGGCCGGCGCCGACTCGGTCGAGCACGGCGCCGACGTGGATCCGGCCACGCTGGCCGAGATGAAGCGGCGGGGCATCGTGTGGGTGCCCACGGTGGACCACAACCGCTACTACGTGGACGCGAAGGACGAGTACGGGTTCGATCCCGGGGCCGAGCCGAAGCTCCGCGACTACATCCAGCGCAACCTGGCGTCGGTGAAAGTGGCCGTGTCGCTCGGCGTGCCGATGGCGATGGGCTCCGACGCCGTGTACTCGATGTTCGGACAGAACACCCGGGAGCTCGGGTGGTTCGTCCAGGCGGGCATGACGCCGGCGCAGGCCCTGGAAACGGCCACGACCATCCCCGCGGCCATGCTCGGCATGGGCGACCGGCTGGGCCGGGTGGCGCCCGGCTACCTCGCGGACCTCGTGGCCGTCGAGGGCGATCCCCTGGCGCGGATCCACGACCTGTTCACGGGAGTCCGGTGGGTGATGAAGGACGGGCGGGTCGTCGTGGACCGGCGCTCCGGCGCGCGTTGACCCCAGGCGCGGCCAGGGGCTAGACTCCGGCCGCGACACCTTCCCTCGCGCCGCCGCGTCGAACGAGGAGCTGCCGCTCGCTGGAGTTGCCATGAATCTACCCGTGATCGTCAACGTGGCCGTCTTCGTCCTCACGATGGGCTACCTCTACCAGCGGCGGAAGCACGGCGCGTCGATCTCGAGCAACGTGCTCCTGTCGGTGCTGCTGGGCGTCGTGCTGGGTGCGCTCGCGCAGACGGCGTGGGGCCTGGGCAGCCAGGCGGTCTCCGGCACGATGACCTGGGTGGGCGTGGTCGGGGGCATCTACGTCCGGCTCCTCCAGATGGTGGTGACGCCGCTCGTGTTCGTCTCCATCCTGGGCGCCGTCACCAAGCTCCACGACGCCAGCGCCCTCGGGAAGATCAGCGGCGGCGTCATCGGGATGCTGCTCCTGACGACGGCCATCTCGGCCGGCATCGGGATCGGCATGGCGACCCTCTTCGGGCTGCGGGCCGAGGGCATCGTCCAGGGCGCCCGGGAGCTCGAGCGGGGCACGATGATGGAGAACCGGGTGGCCGAGGCCGCCCGCCTCGATCTCCCGACGCTCCTGCAGCAGATGGTCCCGACGAACATCTTCGCGGACATGGCCGGCACGCGCTCCACGTCGATCATGGCGGTCGTGGTCTTCTCGGCCATGCTCGGCTTCGCCGTCCTGGCGCTCAAGCGGGAGAAGCCCGAGGTGGGCGAGAAGGTGCAGGAGGCCATCGACACCGTGCAGCAGCTCGTGCTGCGGCTCGTCCGCATGGTGCTGCGGCTGACGCCCTACGGCGTCCTGGCGCTGATGACGCGCGTGGTCGCCACGTCGAACGTGGACGACATCTACAACCTGGGCGGGTTCGTCGTCGCCTCGTACCTCGGCCTGGCGATCATCCTGCTGATGCACGCCGCCATCCTGACCGGAACGGGGCTGAACCCCGTGAAGTTCTACCAGAAGGTGCTGCCGGTGCTGACCTTCGCGTTCACGTCGCGGTCCAGCGCCGCCACCATCCCGCTCAGCGTGGAGACGCAGGTGGCGCGCCTGGGCGTGCCGCCGGCCGTGGCGAACTTCGCGGCCAGCTTCGGCGCCACCATCGGGCAGAACGGCTGCGCCGGCCTGTACCCGGCGATGCTGGCGGTGATGATCGCGCCAGGCGCCGGCATCGACCCCACGTCGCTGCCGTTCATGGCCTCGCTCATCGGCATCGCGACCCTGGGTTCGGTGGGCATCGCCGGCGTCGGCGGCGGGGCGACCTTCGCCGCCATCGTCGTGCTGTCGGCCCTGAATCTGCCGGTGGCGCTCGCCGGCCTGCTCATCTCGGTGGAGCCCCTCATCGACATGGGCCGCACCGCCATCAACGTCAGCGGATCGATGACGGCCGGGACCGTGACGAGCCGCATGCTCGGCCAGCTCGATTTCGCCACCTTCGAGGCGCACGACGCGCCGCCGACCGAGGCCGACGCCCCGGAGGCCGAGGCCCCGGCGGGCGAACCGGCCGGCGCCAGCGCGTAGCCGCCAGGCGCGCCCCCGCGGGGCCCGCGCGATGTACGATCGCGCGGAGCGTCCCATGCGCCTGACCTCGTTCCAACGGCTGGCCGTCACCACGACGGCCCTCACCTATCTCCTCATCGCCGTTGGCGGCCTCGTGCGCGCGTCCGGCGCCGGCCTCGGCTGTCCGGACTGGCCGCGATGCTTCGGCTCGTGGATTCCGCCGGCCTCGGCGGCGGAGCTGCCGGCCGGCTTCGACCCCGCCGAGTTCAACCCGACGCTGATGTGGACGGAGTACCTCAACCGGCTCCTGGGGGTCAGCGTCGGCTTCGCGATTCTGGGGACGACCATCGCCGCCTGGCGCCGCCATCGTCGGTCGCCGCGCATCCTGTGGCCGGTCGTGGCCGCCGTGCTGCTCACGGGCTACGAGGGCTGGCTCGGCGGACGCGTGGTGGCGCACGCGCTCGCGCCCTGGATCGTCACCGCCCACATGGTGGTGGCCCTGGTCATCGTGCAGCTGCTGCTCTGGGCCACCGTGGAGTCGCTGGTGGAGGACGCCCCGCGCGGCTCCGCCGGCTCGACGACGCCCGCTGCCGCGTCGCCGGCGCTGACGCGCTTCGGCTGGGCGGCCTGGGCGGCGACGGCGCTCCTCCTGGCGCAGGTGGCGCTCGGCACGCAGGTCCGCGGCCGCGTGGACGACGCGCTCCCGGACGTGCCCCGGGCCGAGGCCCTGCAGACAGTGGGCGCCATCGACGCCACGCACCGCGACGTGGCCGCGGTGGTCGTGCTGGCCGTGGTCGGCTTGTGGGTGTGGGCGCGGCTGACGCATCCGGGCCACCGGGCGCTGGCGCTGGCGTCGCACATCGCGCTGGCGGCGGCGGCCGTGCAGATCGCGGCGGGCATGACCCTCACGGCCTTCGCCCTGCCCCCGCCGGCCCAGGTCGTCCACCTGACCACCGCCAGCGTGCTCCTGGGGGCCCTGACCGCGCTCGGACTCATCGCCTGGCGCTGGCCGGCGCCGCCGCCGGCCGCGGCCGCGCGGCCGGCCTGATGGTCTCCGACCCGCTGTTCGCGGCGTTCCTGGGCTACGCGCTGCTCTTCGCGGCGACGCCCGGGTCCACGACCGCGGTGGTCGTCAAGAACACCCTGGACGGCGGACGGCGCGCCGGGCTGTCGACGGCGCTCGGCGCCGCCTGCGCCAACGCGACTCACGCCACGGCGGCAGGGCTGGGGGGCGCCACGCTGCTCCGGGTGTGGCCGGGCGCGCTCGAGGCCGTGCGGCTCGTCGGGGCCGCGTATCTTGCCTACCTCGGGATTCGGAGCGGCTGGCTGGCCGTGCGCGCCGCGCCCACGCTCATGACGACGCTGGCCCCCGCACAGGGCATGCACCATCGCAGCTGGCGGGAGGGCCTGACGGTGGCGCTCCTGGGGCCGGCGACGTTCTCGTTCTACCTGGCGGCCGTCCCGACGTTCATCCGGCCCTCGTGGCCGCGTGGCGCCTACGGCGTCCTCGCCGTCTGCCACGTGGCGCTCACCTTCGGCTGTCACGCCTCGTGGACGCTCGCCCTGCACCGGCTGAGGACCGTTCTGGGACGTCCGGGCGCGCGGCGCGCCCTTGGCCTCGCGACGTCGGTCGCGCTCCTCACGCTGGCGCTGCGGATCGTCCTTCGCTGAGGCGGCGACGGCGTCAGCGGCCGTCCGGTGCGGGCACCGCCGCGGTCCCGATGCCCAGCACCGGTCCCTGTCCCGCCGATTGCGCGAACGCGATCACGCGCAGCGCCTCGCGGGACCAGCGCCGATCCAGCGCGAGCTCGAGGGGCGGCGTGTCGAGCGCCAGGCGCCCGTCGAGGCCCGTCGCGCTGCGGACGACGCGCACCACGCCGGTATGGGCGAGGGTCTTCCTGGCGTTCTCGCCGCGCGTGACCTTCACGCTCAGGTCGCGCTCGGTCACGGCGATGAGCAGGTCCAGCCGGCTGCCGGAGATGGGGCCGCTTCGTACCGTGACGCGGATGGCGTCGGCGCCCGCGGACGCCACGGCCACGTCGAGCGGCACCTTCGGACGGCGCGCGGCCTTCGCGACCGCCTCGAGCACGGCCGGCTGGTCGTTGCCGATCATCTCGAACATGCCGTCGACGACGGCCTGGGGTGTGTAGAGCGACTCGGCGCCCAGCCGGGAGACGTAGGCCTCCTGCCGGCCGGTGAAGACGGACGACGAGAACGGATCCTTCCACCCCAGGCGGTTCCAGTAGTCCACGTGCTCGCTGAGCACGATCACCTCGGCGCCCTCGACCGGCTGCGCCTCGGCCAGGTGGCGCAGGAGGCGGTCGGCCGGCGGGCAGCTCGAACAGCCCTCGGAGGTGAAGAGCTCCACGATCACGGGCGTCCTCGGGCCCTCGGCCCTGGCCGAGGCCCGGGACGTCCACGGCACGGCCACCGCGGCCGCTCCGAGGGCGGCGAGCGCCGCCGTTCCCATCCACCGTCGTGTGTCGCGCATGGTCGTTGCCTGTTGGATGTCCGGGACCGCCCCAAGAATTCCACAGATTCCGGTCCGTCACGCAGGCCGTCACCCCTGGCTGCGACGCCCGGCGCCTGGGACGGTGCCCGCTCTGATACCGTGTTCAGCGTGATTCGTCGGGCGGTCGTCCTCGTCCCCGTGCTGGCGGCCTGGCTGCCGGCGGCGGCCGCGGGGCAGGCGCCCCCGGTGTCGGTGCCGTCCGGAGCGCCCGAGGCCAGCGCGGTGTTCTCGGGCCTCGACCGGCGGCTCCAGGTGGATCCGCCCCGGGTCGAGACCGAGCCCGTGATCGACGGCCAGCTCGACGAGCCCGTGTGGCAGGCGGCGGCCCACCTCACCGGTTTCTCCCGCTACGCGCCCGTGGACGGCGGCGCCGCCGAGCGCCAGACCGACATCCTCGTGTGGTACTCGCCGACCGCCATCTACTTCGGCGTCCGGGCGAAGGCGGGACCGGACGGCGTGCAGGCGACGCTGGCCGACCGGGATCGCATCGACGCCGACGACCACGTGCAGATCTTCCTGAGCACGTTCGGCGACGGCCGGCAGGCGTTCGTCTTCGCCGTCAACCCGCTCGGCGTGCAGATGGACGGCGCGCTCGTGGAAGGGCTGCGCTCGTCGGGTGGCGGCTTCTCGGGCCTGGCCGTGGGCCGCGAGGAGTTCGACCGCAGTCCGGACTTCGTCTTCCAGTCGCGGGGCCTCGTGGACGCCGACGGGTACGTCGTCGAGATCCGCATCCCGTTCAAGAGCCTGCGCTATCAGGCCGCCGAGCGGCAGCGGTGGGGCCTGCACGTGACCCGGGTGAGTCCCCGTGCCGGGGTGGAGGACAGCTGGGCGCCCGCGCGTCGGGAGGGCGCCTCGTTCCTTTCGCAGGCGGGCACCCTCGAGGGGCTGCACGACCTTCGCCGCGGCCTGGTGCTGGACCTGAACCCCGTGGTCACGTCGCGCGTCGACGGCACGCCATCGGAGACCGGCGGTGGCTGGGCCTACGACGGCGGGCGTCCCGACTGGGGGCTCAACGTGCGATGGGGCGTGACCCAGACGCTGACCCTGAACGGCACCGTCAATCCCGACTTCTCGCAGGTGGAGGCCGACGCCGGGCAGTTCCAGTTCGACCCTCGGCAGGCGCTGTTCTTTCCCGACAAGCGGCCGTTCTTCCTGGACGGCATTGAGCAGTACGCGACGCCGAACAACCTGATCTACACCCGGCGCGTGGTGGCGCCGCTGGCCGCCGCGAAGGTCACGGGCCGCCTCACGCCCTCGACGAGCGTGGCGTACCTGTCGGCCGTGGACGATCCGTCCGTGTCGGCCAGCGGACGCGACCACCCGGTGTTCAACGTGCTGAGGGCGCAGCGCGACGTGGGCACGTCCTCGAAGATCGGCCTCGTGTACACGGACCGGGTCGACGGGCCGCGGTCGAACCGCGTCATCGGGCTCGACACCCGGCTGGTGTGGAAGGACATCTACTCGCTGCTCCTGCAGGGTGCGGCCAGCCGCACCGACACGGTGGCGGCGGTGCGGACCGCCCCGCTCTGGCAGGCGACGTTCAACCGCGCCGGCCGGCGGTATGGCCTGCGGGTGCAGGCGCGGGGCATCGACCCCGACTTCCAGGCGCAGGCCGGGTTCATCACGCGCGGCGGCATCGCCCAGCTGTCCATGACGAACCAGCTGGTCGCGCTGGGCGGCGCGGGGCAGTGGTTCCAGCGCTTCTCGAGCGACGTCGTCGTCGACGGCACCTGGGTGTACGACCGCTTCGTGGCCGGCGAGTCGTCGCAGGATCGGAAGCTCCACTTCAACCAGAACCTCACCTTGAACGGTGGCTGGAAGGTGGGCGGCTCCGTGCTCTTCGAGTCCTTCGGCTACGACGAGCGGCTCTACCGCGACTACTTCGTCGCCGTGCCGGGCCCGGACGGCGCGGTGCGATACGAGCCGTACGTCGGCACGCGCCGGCTGCCGAACCTCGACTACGTACTGTCGGCCGAGACGCCGACGCGCGGGGGCCTGAACGGCACGCTCCTGGCCGTCTGGGGGAAGGACGAGAACTTCTTCGAGTGGTCGTCGGCCGACATCGTCTTCCTGGACGCGCTGGCCACGTGGCGGCCGACCAACCAGCTGCGCGTCGAGGGCCGCTATCAGCTGCAGTCGTACCAGCGGCGCTCCGACGGGTCGTATGCGGGCATCCGTCGGATTCCGCGGCTGCGCGTCGAGTACCAGGTGGCGCGGCCGATCTTCGTGCGCGTCATCGCCGAGCAGGACGCCAACTACCAGGACGCGCTTCGGGACGACTCGCGCACGAACCTCCCGATCGTCATCCGTGGGCCCGACGGCCGCCTCGCGCCGGCCAGCCGGCTTTCCACGCGCCGGCTGCGCCTCGACACCCTGTTCTCCTATCAGCCCACGCCTGGCACGGTCGTGTTCGCGGGCTACGGCAGCAGCCTGGCCGCCGACGACGACCCGATCCGGCCGGGCCGCCGGTCGGCCTACGGCCGGCGCACGGATGGATTCTTCCTCAAGATCAGTTATCTTCTACGCCTGTAGTTTCCGTCTGCCGCCGTCCCCCCTCGGTCGCGCGTCGAGTGACTGCGAGGGGAGGAGTTTCGTGCACAACGGTGGTGTGACGCGCGCCGGCGCGCCGGTCCGGTTCCTGTTCCTGTTTGCGTGCCTGTCGGTTCTGGCGTCGGCGCCCGCGCTCGCGCAGGCGCCGGCGGCTCCGCCGCCTCCGCCCCCCGGCTGGGCGGGATCGATCGGCGGCGGTCTGGCCGTGACGAGCGGCAACGCGGATACATCGACGACGAACGTCGGATACGACGTCCTCAGGGACTACGGTACCGACTTCGTCTTCAAGTCCACGGGCCTCGTCCTGAAGGGCTCGAGCGGCGGCGAGTCGAACGTGGATCGCTCGCAGGCGGACGTCCGCGCGGACTACCGACTGTCGCCCCGGCTCTCGGCCTTCGGCCTGGGCACCTTCGCCCGCGATCGCTTCAAGGACATCGACTACCTGATCGCGCCCACGACCGGCCTGAGCTACAAGGTGCTCGTGACCGACCGGGCCGAGTGGACGACCGATGGCAGCGTCGGCCTGGTGTTCGAGAAGAACCAGGGGTTCGACGTGGACACGAGCGGAGCCGTCCTGGCCGGGGAGAAGTTCGCCTTCAAGCTGGGAGAGAAATCGAAGCTGACGCACGCCGCCAGCGGCCTGTGGAAGATGCAGGACTTCGAGGACGCCTTCTACACGTTCTCGGCGGGGCTCCTCACGTCGGTGGCGGGCAACTTCGACCTGAAGACGGAGTTCCTCTCGACCTTCAAGAACAAGCTGACGGACCCCACGCTGCAGAAGGCCGACCAGTCGGTCGTGCTGTCGGTGGTCTACAAGTTCTGAGGAGTGCTCAGTAAGAACCGGGGACCGGGGCCCGTGGTTCGGGTCGTGGGCCGTTGGGGCGGACAGCTTCATGTACTCGTGCCGCCGTTGCATGTACCGGAGGGTGTGATGCTGAACGAGTTCAAGGAATTCATCGTCAAGGGCAATGCGTTCGACCTCGCCGTGGGCGTGATCATCGGCGGGGCCTTCGGCGCCATGGCAGGGTCGTTCGTGAGCGACATCATGATGCCGCCGATCGGGCTCGCCACGGGCGGGACCGACTTCTCGAACATCTTCCTGACCCTGAAGGAGGGCGCCACGGCCGGGCCCTACGCCTCGCTGGCGGCGGCCAAGGAGGCCGGGGCGGTGACGATGAACATCGGCGCGTTTCTCAACACCGTGATCAACCTGGTGATCGTCGGCTTCGTGATCTTCCTGATGGTCAAGGGCATCAACGCGGCCCGGCGTCCCGCGCCGGCGGCGCCGGCGGCGCCGCCGCCCACGCCCGAGGACGTCCTGCTCCTCCGCGAGATCAGGGACGCGCTGAAGAAGTAGGCGGCGCGGCGAGTTGGGGGGCGGCCGGGCCACCCCCCGTCTCCATCAGCGTGACGTGCTGGCGGTGGCGCCCCGGTACAGAATCTTGCCGCCCACGATCGTGTAGGCCACGCGCGTGTCCGAGATCTGGTCCTCGGGCACGCGCATGATGTCGCGCGTCAGCACCGTGACGTCGGCGAGCTTGCCGACCGTGAGCGAGCCCTTCACCGCCTCTTCCTTGGCCGCGAAGGCCGCGTTCATGGTGTACGAGCGGAGCGCCTCCTCCCGGCTCATGGCCTGATCGGGCGTGAAGGGGGTGCCGTCCTTCATCTTGCGGGCGACCGACGCGTAGAAGTTCGGCATCGGGTCGATCCGTTCCACGGGCACGTCGGTGCCGTTGGACACGACCGCGCCGCTCTTCATGAGCTTCTGCCACACGTAGGCCCCCTCGGCCACGCGCGCTTCGCCCAGGCGCGCCGTCACGTACGGCGCGTCGGACGTGGCGTGGATGCCCTGCATCGACGCGATGACCCCCAGTTGCCCGAAGCGCGGGATGTCGGCCGCGCTCAGGTGCTGCGCGTGCTCGATGCGCCACCGCCAGTCGGTCACGTCGGGATGCGCCTTGAAGGTCGCCTCGTAGATGTCGAGCACCTCGCGGTTGGCGCGGTCGCCGATGGCGTGGACGCCCAGCTGGACGCCGTTGGCGGCCGCCAGTTCCGCCAGCGCCTTCACCTCGTCCACGGGCGACGTGTTCAGGCCCGTCGAGGTCGGGAGGTCGCTGTAGGGCTCGAGCAGCCACGCCCCGCGCGATCCGATCGCGCCGTCGATGGTCTTCTTGATCGCAGCAATCGTCAGATGGTGATCGGCCAGGCCGACGGCCTTGTAGGACGCCATCTTCGCCGCGATGTTCTCGTTCGAGTCGCGCACCATCACCCAGAGCCGGATGCCGAGCGCGCCGTCGGCGGCGGCCTGCTTGAGCACGTCCACCGTGGTGAACGGCTCGCCGGCGTCCTGGAACGAGGTGATGCCCTGTTCGAGCGCAGCCTGCACCGCCAGGTCGATCTGGCGGCGCTGGTCGGCGGCCTGGGCTTCGGGAGTCTTCGTCGCCTGCCACGCGCCGAGCGCGCGGCTGGCCAGACCAGACGCGGTCTCCCGCAGCACGCCGATGGGCCGGCCCGCGCGGTCCTTGAGGATCTCGCCGCCGGGCGGGTTCCGCGTCGACGCCGTGATGCCGGCCTCCTGCATGGCCTTGGCGTTCACGAAGGTCGCGTGGCCGCTGGCGTGCTCGAGCAGCACGGGATTGTCGGGCGACACCTTGCTGAGAGCGTCGTGGAGCGGGAACCCCTCGACGTTGGGCTGCGGCACCGACGTCCACTTCTCCTGGTGCCAGCCGCGCCCGCGGATCCACTCGCCGGGCTGTGCCTTGGCCGCCGCCTCGCCGACCAGGCGGACGATCTCGTCCCAGCTCGCCACGTCCATCAGGTCGAGGACCATCTTCGACTGGCCCAACCCCACGAAGTGCCCGTGCCCTTCGATGAGGCCCGGCACGGCGGTGAGGCCCGCGAGGTCCACCACCTCGGTGGCCGGTCCCACGTAGGGCTGGATCTCGTCCACGGTGCCGACCGCGACGATGCGATCACCACGCACCGCGAGGGCCTGCGCCTCAGGCGTGGCGGGGTCCATCGTGACGATCGTCCCGTTCCGCAGCACCAGCGTGGCGGGTTCGACGGCGGGCGCGCGGCTGCAGCCCGCGGTGGCGAGCGCTGCGGACAGCACGGCGGCGCCAAGGTGCATTTCCAGACGTGGCACGGACATCCTCCTTGTCGCGCCGGGCGCGACGCGAGCACTGTGGCCGGACTGGCCGAGTCCCGTCAACCATCCGGGGACCACCGGCGATGGCGAACGGGCGACGACGATGGCCGCACCCGGAGGGGCGAGGTCGCCGTCGCGGTACGATGGTGACCGATGGACGCTCTCGCCGCCGCGCTGCGCCGCCGCCTGTCGGGCCCGTTGCCGGGCGTGGACGCGCAGCTCCGGATGGCCCCGCGGCCCCGTCCCGGATGGGACCCGCGAACCGTTCCGAACGGCCTGCGGGACGCCGCCGGCCTGCTGCTGGTGTATCCCCACCAGGGCGAGTGGCACGTCCCGCTGACGGTCCGGGGTTCGCGGCTCCGCCACCACACCGGACAGGTCTCGCTGCCGGGAGGCCGGGTGGATCCCGGAGAGTCGATGGAGCAGACGGCGCTTCGTGAAGCCGAGGAGGAAGTCGGCCTCGACGTCCGGACGGTCGACCTCGTGGGCCGCCTGACGCCCCTCCACATTCCGGTCAGCGGGCACGTGCTGCACCCGGTGGTCGGGGTGGCGGCCGCCCGCCCGGCCTTCCGGATCGCCGAGGCCGAAGTGGATCGCCTGCTCGAAGTGCCCGTGTCGCGCTTCCGCGCCCCGGATGCCGTGCACTGGGAGCAGCGCGTGCGCGAGCGCCCGCCCGCGGACCTCATGGACGTCCCGTACTTCGCCATCGACGGCGCGAAGGTGTGGGGGGCCACCGCCATGATCCTGGCCGAGTTCCTGGCGGCGCTCGCCGGGCTCGACGACGAGCTGGCCGGGCGCTGACCCGGCGCCGCCGTGCGCCGCTCGACGCGCCGGCGCCTATTCGTGGCCCGGTCCCGCGCCGATATTCCCCTCCAGTGACCACCGTCCGTCGAGCACAGCAGTGACCGATCCCCGTCCGGCCTCCCCGCCGCACGTGGTCCTGGCCCTGGCGTCCGACCGCCGCCACGACGTGGCCACGGCGTTCGAGCGCGACGGCTTCAGCGTGGCCTGTGCCGGCAACCTCGAGCACATCGCCTCCGCCTTCCCGACCGCTCAGCCTGGGGCCGTCGTCCTGGATACGGAACTGGGCAGCGGCTCCGACCTGCTGGCGCTCCCAGCGGCCTTCGGCGAGGGCGATCGGCCGGTGCTGCTCCTGGTGCCCGCCTACGATTCGCCGCTCGTGGACGCCGGGCTCGAGGCCGGCGCGACCGATGTCGCCGCCCGCACGGCGCCCGCGTCCCTGATCGTGCACCGGGTCCGCGAGATGCTGCGCGTGGCGCACGCCGTCGACGCTCTCCGGCGGACCGAGTCGAGCCTGGCGCATACGCAGCGCATCGCGCGCATCGGCAACTGGGTGTGGGACACGGCGGCCGACCGCGTGGCGTCATCCGCGGAGGTGCGGCGGCTGCTCGGCCTCGACGACGAGGACGGCGCGGTCACGATGGCCGAGTTCCTGTCGCGCGTGCACCCCGACGACCAGCAGAGCGCGCGCCGGACGCTGGCGGCCATTCACGCGGGGGCCGCCTCCTTCGCCCTCGATCTCCGGCTGGCCCGCGACGATGGCCAGGCCAAGGTGCTGCACGCCCAGGGCGAGGCCGCCTACGACGAGTCGGGCCGGCCCGAGCGCGTGATGGGCACGCTGCAGGACGTGACGGAGCGCAACGCCGCCGAGAGCCGCATCCGCTTCCTGGCCTACTACGACGCGCTCACGAACCTGCCCAACCGCATGCTCTTCACCGAGCGGCTGCGCGGGATGCTCGGCACCGCCCGGCGCCGCAACCAGCTCGTGGCGACGCTCTTCGTGGACCTCGACAACTTCAAGAGCGTGAACGACACCATGGGGCACTCGGCCGGCGACGAGCTGCTCAGGGTCGTGGCGGCCCGGTTCCGCGACACCGTGCGCGACACCGACCTCTTCACCCGCGACCGGCACGGCGACGGCGAGGTGGGCACCGTGGCCCGCCTGGGCGGCGACGAGTTCATCCTGGCGATTGGCGACCTGGACCGCGTGGAGGACGTGCCGAGAATCGCCCGCCGCCTGCAGGACGCCCTGAAGCAGCCCATCGCGCTGGCGCCGTACGGCGACGTCTGCGTCACCACCAGCATGGGCATCAGCCTCTTTCCCCAGGACGGGGACACGGTGGAGGACCTGTTCAAGAACGCCGACGCCGCGCTCTACCACGCGAAGGACTCGGGCCGCGACTGCTTCCAGTTCTTCAGCAGCAGCGTGAACGACGCGGCCCTGCAGCGGCTGCTGCTCGAAGGACACCTGCGCCGCGCGGTCGCGAACGACGAGCTCGTGGCGTTCTTCCAGCCGCAGGTCGACGGCCGGACCAACCGCGTCGTGGCCGTCGAGGCGCTGATGCGGTGGCACCGGCCCGAGGCCGGCCTCGTCCCGCCGGCACAGTTCATCCACGTGGCCGAGGAGTGCGGCTCCATCCACGAGATGGGCCGCTGGATCCTGCGCAAGGCGAGCGCCGAGTCGATGGCCCGCGGCTGGCACTCCCGCGGCGTGCGCGTGTCGGTGAACATCTCGACACAGCAGTTCAAGCGCCCGGACGTCGTGGACACGCTCGTGGGAGCCGTGACGGCGTCGGGCCTGTCGCCGTCCTCGGTGTCGCTGGAGATCACCGAGAGCGTGCTGGCCGATCACGCCAGGGCGGTGCCGACCCTGCGGCTGCTCAAGGACGCCGGCTTCTCCATCGTCCTCGACGACTTCGGCACCGGGTACTCGTCGCTGACCTACCTGAAGGCGCTGCCCCTCGACGCCCTGAAGATCGACAAGTCGTTCACGCGCAACATCACGACCGACGAACGCGATGCCGCCATCGTCACCGCCATCATCGGCGTGGCGCGCAGCCTCGCGATGGACGTCGTGGCCGAGGGCGTGGAGCGGCCGGCGCAGCGCGACGCGCTCTTGCAGCTGGGCTGCACCGTGATGCAGGGCTACCTCTTCGGACGGCCCGTGCCCGTCGATCAGCTGATCTGCTGACGGCCTGGGCGCGCTGGCTGCGCTACCCGCGCCGAATCTCGAAGGACATCGCGATGCGCACCTCGCGGCGCGCCGGGCACCCCTCGACGATGGTGGGCCGGAAGCGCCACAGGCTCGCGGCGCCACGCGCGGCCGCCACCAGGTTCGCGTCCTCGACGCCGCCCACCCAGCGCAGCGCCGTCACGGTGCCGTGCTCGGTCACTTCACCCTGCAATAGGACTTCGCCGCCACGGAAGCGGGCGAGCTCCGCCGGCGGGTACTCCGGGTTCACGAAGTTCAGGGCGGAGGTCGTGGCCGCCGGGTCGCCGAGCGCCAGCCGCGCCGGCACGCCGCACGTCGATGCGCCGCCGGCAGCGGCGGTCGTCGACAGCGCGGTGCGCGCGGCCGGATCGTCCGGAAGGGGCTGGGCCGCCAGGCCGGCCCGGCGGGCGATGCGCTCGGCGAATTCGGCCGCCAACGGCGCCTGGCCGTAGGCCGTGGCCGTGCCCCGGCTCCGCTTGCCCGTGAGCGGCACGACCGTGACGTCCATGTCGACCACGGCCCCGACGGCGAGACGCGCCGGCGAGAACGCGGGTGGGACGAACACGTGCAGCGCGACCGATCGCGGGTGGCGGTTGGCGGCCAGTCCGATTGCGTCGGCGTCTGGCCACCCGGCCGCGTAGGCGTGCGGACGCGTCACCAGCAGCCCCGAGGCGGGTATGTCCTTCTCGAGGGCAAAGCCCTCCGCGACGAGCTCCGCGCGCGCCGCCGCAAGGACGTCCGCGGGCGAGCCGGCGAGCACCCACTCGGATGTCAGCGCGGTCCCAGCGGCCTCCTGCGCCCGTGGCGCGGCCCCGATGAGGGCCACGAGCGCGGCCGCCGCGGCCAGGATGACGAGCCGGCCGCTGCCAGGCCTCGCGTCCATGCGACACACTCCCTGAGGGGGACGCGCGATTGTAGCGTCGTTGCGTCGCGCCGCTGCCGCCGATCCGGCTACGCGCAACCCGGCGACTGGCAGAACGCCGGCGGCCCGACCACCGTCTGCACCGACGCGATGGGACGGCAGGTGGCGCGCGGCGACCCCGGTGCGCTCGTGCAGCAGATCGCGGCCGTGAACAGCCTCGGGGTACCGGCGACCAACGACGGCCTCGTGCAGTTCAAGATGCGCCGGAGACTTCTGTCAGCAGCGCTCGAAGCTCGGACGCGAGAACTTGAGGCTGGCCATCCGCTTGCACTCCGCCTCCACAGGCGCCCACGAGAACTCAACCGTGGCGCTGAATGGGTAGCGAATTACCCAGGAGGTGTAACCAGATGCGCAACACCCTCAAGCCAGTGGCGGTCTTCCTGCTGCCGGTCTTCCTCGCGGCGTCTCCGGCGTTCGCCCAGCAGGCGCGCGTCGTCGACGGCGCCGCTTTGCACAAGGCTCTGGCCGATCAGGCGGCCGCGGACGAGGCCCAGCGGGCGCAGGTGCGCGAGGTGCTCGATCGCGCCGAGGTGCGGCAGCTCGCCGCGAGCCTGGGGCTCGATCTGGCCGACGCGCGCTCGGCGGTGGCCACGCTGTCGGGCGGCCAGCTCGCGGCCGCGGCGGAGCGGGCCGGGGCGGTGGACGTCGCGCTGGCCGGCGGCGCCAGCTCGGTGACCATCTCGCTGACGACGCTGCTGCTCGTCCTCATCATCGTCATCCTGCTGGCCAAGTAGCGGGCGACCGGCATGCGCCGATCCCCGGGCGCCGCGGCCGTCATCGCGGTCCTCCTGTTCCAGAGCACGGTGCGTGGCGCGCCGCTGCTCCAGGAGGGTCCGCGGAGTGCCGCGGCGCCGGACCGTGACCCGGCCGGCGCCGCCGGCCGTCTGCTCGACGTGCCCTACCTGCCGCAGACCGAGGACCTGTGCGGCGGCGCGGCCGCGGCCATGGTCCTGCGCTACTGGGGCGAGACCCGCGTCCTGCCCACCGACTTCGAGCCGCTGCTGGACCGCGCGCGCGACGGCATCCCCGCGGCCGCCCTGGCGGCGGACGTCGGGCGCCGCGGCTGGGAGTCGCTCCCGTTCCAGTCCGCGCCCGGCGAGGGCCTCGAGCGCCTGCGCGCCCATGTCGACGCCGGCCGTCCCATCATCGCGCTCGTCCAGGTCGGGCCGTCCCGCTACCACTATGTGGTGGTGGTGGCCGTCACCGGCGGCGCGGTCGTCGTGCACGATCCGGCCCGCGCGCCGTTTCGCGTGCTGTCGCGGGAGGAGTTCGACGACGCCTGGGCCGGCGCCGGCCGATGGGCGCTGCTCGTCCTGCCTCGTGCGACGACGGCCGGCCGCTCCGCCTCGCTGGCTCGCGTTGCCACCCAGCCCGATCGACGCCAGCCGGGGCCGCCACCCCTTCGCCCGAGGGACGCGGCTGCGGCTCCGCCGGGCAGCGCCTGTGAGCCGCTGGTGGACGCCATGGTCGCGCGCGCGTCGGGCGGGGACCTGAGCGGCGCCGCCCGGGGGCTGGAGGCCGCCGTGGGCCTCTGTCCGGACGCGGCCGCGCCGTGGCGCGAGCTGGCGTCCGTCCGCGTCCTCCAGTCGCAGTGGGCGGAGGCGGCGGCGCTCGCCGGCCGGGCGGCGAGGCTCGATCCGTCCGACGGGCCCGGCTGGGACCTCCTGGCGACGAGCCAGTTCCTGGACGGCCGTCCGCTCGACGCGCTCGCCTCGTGGAACCGCATCGGCCGCCCGTCGGTGGACGACATCCGGGTGACCGGTGCGCGCCGGATCCGCCAGCCCGTGGTGGCCGATGCCCTCGGGCTCGCGCCGCGGACGCTGCTCACGCCCGCGGCGTTCGGACGAGCCGCCCGGCGGCTGGAGGCGCTGCCGGCCACCACACGGACGGCCCTCCGCTTCCAGCCCGGCGACGACGGGCGCGCGTCGATCGAGGCCGCGGTCGTGGAGCGCTCCCGGCTGCCGCAGGGCCTCGCAGCGGTGGCGGCCATCGGCCGCGCCGCCGTGGGCCGGGAGGCATGGCTCGACGTGGCGTCGCCGACGGGCAGCGGCGAGCTGTGGTCGGCGAGCTGGCGATGGTGGGACCGGCGGCCGCGCGCGTCGTTCCGCCTGGCCCTGCCCGCGCCGGGGAGCGTGCCGGGTGTGCTGACGATCGACGGCCTCTGGGAGCGCGCGGCCTATGCCCGGCCCGGCGCACCGGCCGGCGCCGCCGCACCCGACCCGTCGTCGGACGTCGCGTCCACGGCCCGCCGCTCCGCCGGCCTGCACCTGGAGGACTGGGCGAGCGGCCGCGTCCACTGGCGCGCGGGCGTGGCGCTCGACCGATGGCGCCCTGGCGCGTACGGACGGGCCGACCTCGCGATCGATGTGCGCCTGGCCGGCGATCGCGTCGCGGTCGGCGGGGCGCTCGCGGGGTGGGCGGCGGCCAGCGCTCCCGAGTTCGCGCGGGCCGCCGTGACGCTGGCGGCGCGGACGAGCGTCCGCGCGAGCGACGCGGGGTGGCGGGTCGAGGCCGGTCTGGCCCAGGTGAGCGCGGCCGCGCCGCTGGACGTGTGGGAGGGGGCCGGCGTGGGCCTGGCGCGCGCGCCCCTGCTGCGCGGCCATCCGCTGCTCGACGCCGGCGTGGTGACGGGCCCCGCGTTCGGCCGCGGACTCGCGCACGGCACGCTGGAGTACCGGCAGCCGGTCCTGTCCGCCCTCGGCGGCACGCTCGTCGCGGCCGCGTTCGCGGACACGGCCCGGGCGTGGCGCCGCGCCGCCGGCGGCCCGGCGTGGCAGTCGGATGCCGGCATCGGCCTCCGGCTGGTACTGCCCGGTGGCGCCGGCGAGCTGCGTGCGGACGCGGCGCGCGGCCTCCGCGACCGCGGCCATGCGCTGTCGGTCGGCTGGTCCAGATCCTGGCCCTCGCCCTCGCTCGGCGCGTCCGATCCCTGACGGACGTCCCTTCGCCGCCGCCGCGCCTCGCCGTGTCGGGTATGCTCTGCGGTCGGTTCACGCGTGCGGCACGGCCATCGTCGGCCTGGCTGGCGCCGCCGGGCCGGGGAGCGGGTCAATGGCAGTCGCGATCGTCGGGCTGATCGTCGTGGGGCTGGTGGCGCTCGCCGTGTGGGCAGCGAGGAAGCACACGGCGATGGGGCGCGCCGCCGATCAGGCGCTCGAGACGCTGGCCCGCCGCCTGGGCACGACCTTCACGCACGGGCAGAAGACGCTGCGCGGCACGCTGGACGGCCGCGCGTGCACCGTGGAGGAGGAGGTGCTGCGCACGGCCGGCGGCGACGGCGACCGCGAGTACATCGTGAGCATCGCCATCGCGACGACGGCAGGCGCGCAGCTGGCCATCGGGCCGCGCCTGTCGACCACGGGCGCGCCGCGGATCGGCGGCGCGCCGACGGGCGACCCCGTGCTGGACGATGCGCTCATCGTCGACACGAGCGATCCGGCCCGCCTGCTGGCCGCGCTCGACGCCGACGACCGTCAGCGGCTCGGCGCGTGGGGGCAGTCGTACTGGGTGCGACGTCTGCGAATCGTGGACGGCCACCTGCGGGTCGAGGCCAACCGAGGGCTACTCGATGCGGCACAGGTGACGGAGGTCGGCGTGTTGCTCGACGTCCTGTCGCGGATCCTCCGGGGCCTGGAGTAGGCCGGGCGCTCGCGTCCGTCCGGAGCCGCGCGTCCGTGCGACGCGCTATTTCGGATCGGGCCGGGCTTCGGGCGTGAGGAACTCGACGGTCGAGTCGTGCATCCAGCCGCTGGTCTCGTCGTGATACCAGCGCATCGGGATGCCCGTCACACGCAGCTCGCTCTTCACGCGCACCTGGATCCACTCGCCGCGCCTCGCGAGCATGTCGAGCTCTGTCCCGCGGGGCGCGAGCACGAGCAGCTCGTTTCCCGTATTCGGCCCGCTGTGGATGTTGGCGTGGCTCGTCGGCACGCGCACCTTCGCCAGCACCTTGGCGTTCGGGTCGGCCTGCTCCGCGCGCCCCTGGCCGCCCCGCTGGGGCTGGCCTTGCGCCCACGCGCTGGACGCCGTCAGCGCGACGACTCCCGCCACGGCGATTCCGAGGACCACGCGCGTTCGCATCGCCGCTCAGTCAACACCCGGCGGCGGGCGCTGTCAACGGTTGTCAACGAGTTGTCTTCCCAATCGTGGTTCGAGGTGTTGACAGGCACCACGCGCGGGCTCAGGATGCCGTCGGTTCGAGCCTGCGCGTTCGCGCGAGGAGTGGTCATGAGCCTGCGACTGGGACTTGCCGCCGCGGCGGCCGCGCTCGCCCTGCTGGGCCTCGCCGCGGCGCCCTCCTGGGACACGACGGTGCTGGCCCGCCAAGCCACGGCCGTGCGGCCCGTGGCCATGGGCGACTACGAGCCCGTCGTGCCGTGGCCCAAGCCGCTTCCCGACACGGATCGGTCGCACGCGGGGTGGACGTGGGGATCGGGCGCCGGCGTGTGGGCCGAGAGCCCCGACAAGGTGTGGGTCCAGCAGCGCGGCGAGATCGAGCTCCCGGCCGACGCGCCGCCCTGGATCTGCGGCTGCCTGCTGAACCCGCGCCGGACGAACACGGGCCGCCGTGACTACTCTGGCAACCCGTACGGCTACCGGATGCGGCGCCACCACCTGCTCTTCGCCGTCGATCGCGAGGGCAACACCATCGAGGAGTGGCTGCAGTGGGACGGCTATCTCGCGCCGGAGCGCGGCAGCGGGCTCGGCGAGCTGGGCCGCGGGCCGCACAAGATCCTGATGAACCCGTACGACCCGGAGAAGCGCATCTGGATCGTCGACGACGACATGCACGAGATCAACGTCTTCAGCCACGATGGCACGCGACGCCTGAAGACGCTGGGCGTGCGAGGCGTGCCGGGGCGCGGTCCGAACAACTTCAACCGTCCGACCGACATCGCGTGGCTGCCCGACGGGACGTTCTTCGTGGCCGACGGCTATGCGGGCGTGCGCGTGGCCAAGTTCGACAGGAACTTCACGTTCATCAAGGACTGGGGGAGGACGCCGGCGGATCCGGATCACCCAGGGCCCTCCGAGTTCTGGTCCGTGCACAGCATCGGCATCAGCCGGGACCGCCGGCTGTTCGTCGCCGACCGCGAGCACCACCGGATGCAGGTGTTCGACGAGGACGGCGCCTTCCTGTACATGTTCCCGACCGGGTACAACTCGTCGGTGCTCGCGCACATCGTGACCGACGACGACTTCGTGTGGGTGGCCGACTGGACCACCGACCGGCTGGTGAAGTACGACCTCGACGGCCATTACGTCCTGGACATCGGCGGTCACGGCGCGCAGCCGGGCCAGTTCGACGGCGTCCACCAGATCCACGTGGACTCGGAGCGCAACCTGTACGTGACCGAGGTGGCCAACGCGCGCTCGCAGAAGTTCCGCCCGAAGCCCGGCGCGGATCCGAACCGGCTCGTGGGGATGCCGGCCGTCGTGAACCCCGTGCGGACGCGTCCGCCCGCGGTCCGGCGCTGACCGCCGTCCCCGGCGGGCCGGCCGGACGCCGCCGGCGGCGCGCGAGCGCCGGTGCTATCCTCCGCCCGTGCGTCGGCTCGAGGAAGGGACCGCGGCCTCCGGCGACGGCGGCGCGGCGCCCCTTCGACGCGAGACGGCTGCGCCCGGCGGCTGCTCACCCGACGGGCGGCCCTACCGTCGCGAAGACCGCCGGCGGAAGCTGCAGGGCACGTGGCTCTGCCTGACCGCGGTCCCGCCCGCAGCCTGGCTCTACGGCCATCCGCTGGCCGGGCGGTGGGCCGAGGCCGCGCCCGTCGACTGGCTCCTGGCGTTCGCGGCGCTCGTCGCGGCGGTGAACCTCGCGTTCCTCGGCGCGTTCCTGCTGGCGGTGGGGTTCGGTGTCACCAGGATCCCGGCCGGCGCGGGCCAGTGGCGGCGCCTGCTGCGGGCCGTGGGCGGCGTGAACGTGGCGAGTCTCGGGGCCCCGTTCGCGGCCCTGCAGGACGACCCGTCGCTCGCGTTCCTGGGCGCCCGGGGGGAGGCCGTCGGCGCCGGGCTGCTGGTGTGCTGCGGCGCGGCGGGCGTCCTGGCGATCCATCAGCTTCGCGCGCACCAGAAGCACCACGCCGACTCCGCCGCCCAGGCGCTCGCCGCCGACGCCCGCGCGCCCGTCGTCTACCTCCGCTCGTTCCAGGACGACGGGGAGATGGTCGTCCGCGGGGCCACGCCGCTGCCGGCATGGATGAACGCCATCGTCTCCGCCGGATCCGCCATGAGCATCGAACAGGAGCTGGCGGCGATCCTGCGGCGCCTCGGCCCGGTCGTCGCCATCGGGCGGCCGGGCGAACCCGTGCCCGACCTCGGCGCCGCCAGGTTCTACGTTCCGCACGACCGGTGGCAGGCGGCGGTGCTCGATCTCCTGGATCGGGCGGCGCTGGTCGTCGTGCGCATCGGCACCTCCGAGGGCGTGCGGTGGGAGATCGACCAGGTCCTCGAGCGCGTGGCCCGCGAGAAGGTCCTGTTCGTCCTGCTCGGCAGCGGCCGCGACGTGGCCGCCGCGATCGGCGCGCTCGAACGGCGCCTGGGCGTCGACCTCCCCCTGGATGCGCTCGAACGCGACGAGCCCGCCGGCCGGCGGTGGTTCCGCTACCTCGTCACCCTGGACGGGCTCCGCCGTCCCATCGGCGCGTTCGTGGCGTTCGGGCCGCGGGGGGACCCGTCGGTCGAGTTCGTCCGGGCGTTCGAGTGGCATCCCCGCGATCTCGTGCACGCCTACAAGCTCAGTCCCTACGCACCCGGACTCCGGGCCGCCAGCCGGCGGACGTTCACGCGGCTCGGCCACGGCTGGATCGAGATGCCGCGGCGATCGATGGCCGTGCTGCTCGCGCTGACGCTCGGGTGGTGCGGCGCGCACTGGTGGTACGTGGGACGTCCCGATCGCGCCAGGCGCTACCTGTGGCTGCTGCCCGTCGCGTTCCTCTCCGTGTTCCTGGCGTGGTACGACGCGTGGCGATGGCTCATGGGCGACCGCCGGGCCTTCGAGAGCACGACCGTGCGGTAGTGGCCTGTCCAGGCTCACCCAGCACCACGTGCCGGTCGGGGCATCCCGGCTCGCGGCGTGGACGGGCCACCAGCTACGGCACGGCGAGCGTCACTGGCGGCGAGGCGGCGCTCGCGCCGCACGCGTTGAGCGCCATGACCCGGAGGTCGTACGCGCCCGGCGGCGCCGGGCCGCGCAGGGCACGTGCCGGCGTGGCCAGCGCGCCGACCCACGTGCCGGTCACGACGATCACGTACGCCGTCGGTGCCGGCCCTTCGAGTCCCGGCGCCCAGTCCACCGACACCACCCCGCCCGCCGCGGACGCGAACACCTGCGCCGGCACGGCCGGTGGCCCCGCACATGCGGCCGGGACGCTCAGGGTCAGCGTGCTCGAGCGTTCGCTCATCCCGGCGGCGTTGCTGGTCCTCACCGCGATCCGGTAGGTGCCGGGCGGCACGCCGGGGAGGCTGAGCGTGTCCCCGAGGGCCAGCGTCGCCGAGGCGACGGTCGTGCCCGTGACCTCCACCACGATCGACGTCGGCGTCCCGCCGTCGAAGGTGTTCGTCCACGCCAGCGAGAGGGTGGATCCCGCCACCAGCCCGAGCAGGTCCCGCGGCGGCGACGGCGCGAGCGGCACGTTCACGTGAATCGGGATCTCGTTCGAGGCCGGACCCGGCAGCGCGCCGTTCAACGCGCGGACCCTCGCGTAGAACGACCCGGATGGCGCCGTCATCGTGAACGTCCACGCAGGGCTGGCCGTGGCGACCGAGGCCAGAACCTCGCCCGGCAGGAGCCCGCCTTCGAGCAGGAAGCCCGTCGGCGCCGGGCCGCCGGGCGGCATCGTCCAGCGGAGCGTGACCACGTGGCCGGCGATCTCGCGGATCGCCAGCGCCGTCGGGGCCAATGGCGTCGCGGCATCGGGCTGGGTCACGACGACGGCTTGGCCGCCGATGGTCAGGTGTCCGGTGCGGGACGGGCCCGTGTTCTGCGCGACGGCGACGCCGACGACGCCGACGCCGGTGCCGTTCGCGCCGCCCGTCACGACCAGCCACGACGGATCGGCGGACGCCGCCGTCCAGGCGCAGCCAGCGGGCGCGAGCACGAGCACGCTGCCGGCCCCCGCGGCCGCGGTCAGCGGCAGCACCGCGGGCACGGTCGTGAGCGCGCACGGGCTTCCGCCGTCATCGCGGACGAACGCGTCCTCGACGCCGTTCGTGTCGTTGGCGACGAGGGTGGAGGCCGCGGAACTGAACGCCACGACCCCGCCGAGGGCGTCGATGGACGCCCCGGCGCTGGCCCCGTTGCCCTCGGTTCCGTCGCTGGCGACGCTGGCGCGTGTCGTGGTGGCCGCCTGCCGATCGACCACGAACACGTCCGCGACGCCGTTGGTGTCGCCGGCGACCAGGTTCGCGGCCAGCGATGCGAACGCCACCCGGCGGCCGTCCGCGCTGAGCGCGGGAGCGGAACTGGATCCGTTCGCCTGCGCCCCGGCCGCGCCAAGGCTCACCCGCGCCGTCCCGCCGGACGCGCGGTCGTGGACGAACACGTCGGTCTCGCCGTTGGTGTCGTCGAAGACCAGGTTGCCGGCCAGGGACGCGAAAGCGACCCAGCGCCCGTCGGCGCTGAGGGCGGGGGAGGTGCTCGCGCCCGCGGCCTGGCCGCCGCCGGAGGCCACGCTGACGCGCGCCGTCGCGCCTGTCTGGCGATCGTGCACGAAGACGTCGGCGACGGCGTTGGTGTCACCGGCGACGAGGTTGCTCGCGAGCGACTGGAAGGCCACCCACCGGCCGTCGGCGCTGATGGCGGGCGTGACGCTGGCCGCGTTGCCCTGTGCGCCGCCCGGACCCAGGCTCACCCGGGCGGTGAGTCCCGTCTGCCGGTCGTGCACGTAGACGTCGGCCTCGCCGTTGGTGTCGCTGGCGGCGAACGGCGCGTCCGAATGGAAGGCGACCCACCGCCCGTCCGCGCTGATCGCGGGCGCGAAGCTGGCGGACCCGTGTTCTGCGCCCCCGCTGCCGATGCTCACGCGGCTGGTCGTGCCCGTGAGGCGGTCGTGGACGAACACGTCGGTCTCGCCGTTGGTGTCGTCGAGGACCAGGTTGCCCGCCAGGGACTCGAACGCGACCCACCGGCCATCGGCGCTGATCGCCGGGCCGTAGCTGGAGAGGTCCGCCTGCAGGCCGCCCGGCCCCACGCTGACCCGCGTGGTCGCGCCCGTCGTCCGGTCGTGAACGAAGATGTCCTGAGCGTCGTTCGTGTCGTTCGGCACGAGCGTGTCGGCCCAGGACGCGAAGGCCGCCCAGCGGCCATCGGCGCTGAGGACCACGGACGTCGCCGCCGCGTCGCCCTCACCGCCGGCCCCCATGCTGACGCGTGTCGTGGCGGGCTGGGCATGGCTCATGGCTGGCGCCAGCATGGAAAACGCCAGGGCGAGGACCCCGGCCATCCACGGGGGCATGCCCCGCGTCGTCGGCCGGGCACACCGCGAAGAGCAGGACACCATGGCATCCTCCGGGGCGGCGTCCGAGGCGTCCGGCCTCGCGCACCCCGAGGCAGGGGTCGTGCAAGAAGGAGCCCATGCTGTCCCGCGGGATTCGGGTGCGGGTTCACCCTCCGGACCCGCGCCGCGCCCGGACCGCCCGACGGCCGCGCGGGTTCTCGCGCGCCGCTGGGGGATTGCCGTCAGAGCGGGCCGGCGCGCTCGATCACCCAGCGGTCGAAGGCCGCCAGCAGCTCTTCGCGGTTGGAGTACGGCCCGGGCCGGTAGCCGGCCGAGCGGATGCCGGCCTGCGCCATGTCCGAGAGCCGCCAGTCCTGCCGGTTGGTCTCGTCCCAGAAGTCCACGGCGTCGCCCGGGTCGAAGCCCTCGCGCGCGATCTCGGTGGGGTGCATCAGCCAGTGGCAGGTGATGTCGGTGCGATCCGGCGCGATTGGCGTGAGGGCGAAGGTGACCACGTAGTCCGGGTGCGGATTGAGGAGCATCGTCGGCAGGAGCGCGTAGTAGTAGACGCGCCGCCGCTGCTCGTCGTCGAGTCCCGGCAGCGGCTGCCTGGGCGGCGCGGCCAGCGACGACATCGTCACGCAGCCCGGCAGCAGGTCCATCGACGCGCCGAGCCACGTGGGGTGCGGCGGTTCGTTGTCGCCCGAGAGAGGATGCGAGAGCTTCACGAGCTGCGGGTGCGCGTTGGCGCAGTGCAGGCACTCGTGGTAGTTCGCGATGACGAGCTTCCAGTTCGCGTGCAGCGGGTAGGTCTTCCGGACCACGGTCCTCAGCTCGCCCATCCGCCAGTTCGCGAACCGGGTGTCCACGCCGTCCAGGTACTGGGCGAGCGACGGGCGCGGGGCCGCCGAATCGCCCAGCCACACGAAGACGTTGCCGTCCCACACCTCGAGCGGGATCGGCTGGAGCGGCCAGTCGTCCACGCTGAAGCCCTCCACCTTCTCCATGTGCGGGGCCTTGTGCAGGCGCCCGTCGAGACGGTAGGTCCAGGAGTGATAGGCGCACTGGAGGACGCCGCGTGCGCGGCCCTCCGGCTCGGGGCACAGCAGCGTGCCGCGGTGACGGCAGACGTTGTGGAACGCCCGCAGCGTGCCTCGTTCGTCCCGGACGACGAGCAGTTCGGCGCCCGCCAGCCGGCGGGTGATGAACGAGCCGGACTCCGGGACGTCGTCGTCCCGTCCCACGAACAGCCACAGGCGCCGGAAGATGGCGTCGGTCTCACGCGCGAAGTAGGCCGGGTCGGTGTAGTAGCCGGCCGGCAGCGTCGTCGTCGCGACGCCGGTCGTGGGCCGATCGTTCGTGTACGTCTTCATCGGCGTCGTTCCGTGTCAGCGGCGCAGTTCCCGCGTCGCCTCCCGCACGGCCGTCCGGGCCCGGTTGGCCTCCCGCAGGAGCTCGGTTTCCAGGAATCCGCGCTCCCGCGTGCCCGACAGCGCCGCGAGTCCGTCCGCGGCGTTCAGGCCCGGCATGGTGAACCGCTTCGTGGCCCTGAGGATGGGCGACCACTCCGCCGGGTCGTGCTGGAAGCGCCCGCCCCTCGTGTACATCACGGGGTTCAGGATGCGGCCCAGCCGCATGGCGGTGCTGTTCCAGCCCTCGGTGCCGGCGTCGTTCGAGGCCCCGCGCCCGCTTTGGAACGTCTCGAGCTCGGCCAGGAGCGTCCGGGCATCGTCGAGGAGCGGCGCGAAGTCCACCTGCGGCGCGGCCGCGGCGAATCCCGTCACCGTGTCGATCAGCTCGCGGACGGTGGCGCGGTAGTCCAGCGGGAGATAGGGGGCATTCGCCAGTCCCCACACGGCTTCGAGACCCACCTTCACGTCCGTCGCCAGGATGCCCACGTCCGCCTTGTCCAGCGTGTCGAACTCGGTGTGCCACCACCAGGCGTTCCCGCAGCCGCCCGTCCACGGGCGCTTGTCGGGATGCCCGTCGGCCAGGAACGGATAGGCGGAGAAGGACGGCATCCCACTCGCCAGGAACGACTGGTCGGCGGCGCGCGCGGGACGGAAGGCCGGGGCGTCGGCCTGTCCCGTGACCGTCTCGATCACCTGCCGGCAATACGCCTCGAACTCCGCGCAGGTGTTCCGGCAGAAGTAGACGGTGGCGCCCTTCACGCCCGGCGAGTCGATGTTGTAGTAGGCGAGGCCGTGCTCGGCGAGATCCGTGAAGAAGGTGTCTGCGTACCAGGTCGAGCCGCTGTAGCGCCCGTGTGAGTGACCGGGCCACCAGCAGACGCGCACCGACCGCTCGAGCGACGCGCGCTCCTGCCACAGGAGCTTCGCCATCTCCAGGAGGCACGCATCGCCCGTGGCGTTGTCGGTGATGCCCTCGTGCCAGGCACAGTAGTGGCCGCCCGCGAGGACGAAGCGCTCGGGCTCGCGCGTGCCGGGAATCCGCACTTCCGGGAGCTTGGAGCGGTACCACCCGGTGTCGAGGTGCGTGGTGACCGTGGCCGTGACGGGCGCGCCGCCCGCGAGCAGCGCCTTCAAGGCCCGCCCGGATTCGACGTCCACGGACACGGCGGCCACCGTGGGCATGCGCGGCACCTGCGTCAGGCCCGGCGTGCCCCAGATGGTGGTGCCGATCATGTTGTGGATGACTCGATCCTCGTTCGCGAAGACGATGCCGGCGCAGCCGGCCTGGCTGGCCTGCAGGATGGTCACGGGCGTGGCGAGGCCGTCCACGAGCGCGATCGCGTCGCGCGCCGCGTCGAAGCGCCCGTCCGCCACGTGCACCAGCCGCCCGGTGACGCCCGCCGGCCCGGTCGATCGCACGAACGAGTGCGTCAGGCACCGATACTCGGCCGCGTCGGGACTCACCGTGCGGATCGACGCCGACCGCGGATAGCTGAGGAACGCGTCGAACTCGTGCACCGTGACCGGCACGCCGGCGGCTTCCAGCTCGCCGACGAGATACGCCACGGCCTTGTCCTCGCCCTCCCCGCCCGTGTCGCGATCCACGTGCGAGAACCACTCGAGATGCCGGGCCAGCGCCGTTGCATCGACGGACGCCTGCATCCGGCTGAGGTTCTCGTGGCTCGTCGTCTGCCTCATGTACTTCCTCTCCACTCGGCCAGCATCATGCCATGGCTGCAGGCCGGCCCGGGGCCGGCGCAGTGACTGCCCGCGGTGGCGCTACACTGGGCCCGGCTTTCACCTCACCCCTCCACGCGGAGGTTCGATGATGGCTCGTAGATACGTCGTGGTGCTGGGGCTCGTCGCGGGCGCGCTGCACCTTGGTGGCCAACCGGCGTCGGCGTGTTCCTGTATGGGGTATGCCGCGTTCGACGAGGTCGCGCGCCGGGCGCCACTGGTCGTGATCGGGCAGGTCGTGGACGTCGGTCCGCGATGGCCGGGTCTTCGGCCAGACGGCCTGCCGATGGCCGTCCACCTCGACGTGTCGTGGACGCCGAAGGGGAGCGGACCGTCCCGTCTCCGCGTCTGGGATGGCGCGGCGAATTCGTCCTGTGGCGGCGCTCTGTGGCGCCTGTCTGTCGGACAGTGGGTGGTGGTCGCCCTGGACGCGGTCGCGGCCAAACCGCCGGAGCTGCGGGAATCCTGGAAGGACTGGCCGGTGCAGCCCGCAGACGGCGACTTTCTCCTGGCGGCCCCGGTATGCGCTGAGTCGCTGCGACGGCTCGACGGCGCTGCGCAGGCGCTGGCGTGGGCCTTGCGGCCGTTCAAGTGAGCGGCGACCGGGGCGGGACTTCAGCGCGTGCGGGTCCTGGGCCCCACGCCCGCCCCGCCAGCGAGCCGGCGACGAGCACCGCGACGGTCACGGGCGCGGCGATCCAGAACGGATCGATCGCGCGCGGATTCCCCAGCGTCTGCCACCCGAGGACCGCCACCGTCCCGACGACGATGCCGGCGGCCGCGCCCGCCGCGTTGGCGCCGCGCCAGTAGAGGCCGAGCAGCACCGTCAGGGCGACGGGGGTGCGAATCATGAACCCGAGGCGGATGTACTCGACGATCCGGGGCGCGCCGAGCGCGAGCACGAGCGCAACGGCGCCGAGCCCCGCGCACGACACCTGCGACAGCCGCAGGTAGAAGCGATCCGATCGCCCCGGGACGACCCGCTTGCACACGTCGTTCACGAAGAGCGCCGTGGCCGCGTTGACGCTGCTCTCGCCGCTCGTGACGACCGCGGCGAGGATGGCCGTCATCATCAGCGCGCGCAGCCCGACGGGCACGGCGCCCATCATGGTGCGCGCGAAGGCCTCCTCGGGGTTCGCCAGGCCCGGCATCTGCTGGAGCGCCGCCAGGCCGATCAGCATCGTCAGGAACCCGAACGGCGCGGCCATGAGGCCGCCCAGGATGAAGCCGCGCCGGGACGCGGCGGGTGAGCGCGAGGCCCGGATGCGCTGGTACCATTCCTGGCTGCCGAAGCGCGCCATCACCACCGTGATGAGCCAGGCCGCGATGGTCGGCGGGTTCCACTGACCGGTGGCGCCGCTCCACCACGAGGCGTGCGTCGGCGGCACGCTGCCGAGGACGTGGGAGAGCCCTCCCGCCGCGGCCACGACGACCGGCACGCCCACGAGGAAGCCGCCGAGCATCAGCACCCACTGGTAGACGTCGCCGTAGGTCACCGACGGCAGCCCGCCGAGCGCCGAGTACAGGATGAGGGTGCCGCCCACGAGGTAGAAGGCGGCCGTGTAGTCCACCCCCAGGAGCGAGGTGAGCACGGTGGCGCCGCCCACGATCTGGGCCGGCAGGATGGCGAAGGTGGCCAGCGCGAGCGCCACGGCCGAGATCGGCCGGAGCCAGCGCGCGTAGCGCGACTCCAGGTACTCCGCGAGCGTGGTCTCCTTCAGCGGATGGATCTTGTGGACGGCGATCCAGGCGAAGGGGATGAAGGCCAGCGCCTGGAGCGTCACGTACCACATGGCGGCGTAGCCGTCGCGGTAGGCCATGGCCACCGCGCCCATGGAGTTGCCGGCCCCGATGTTGGTGGCCGCCACGGCGCAGGCGACGATCCACACGCCCCAGCGCCGCCCGCCGTCGAAGTAGTCCGAGTACCGCTCGACCTTGAAATAGAAGTACAGGCCGAAGGCCAGCATCGTCAGCGCGTAGGCGACGACGACGGCGAGGTCCAGCGGCTGCGCGGTGGTCACGGCCCGCGGCTACGCCAGGGCTCCGGCGGCGCGATCCAGGATCGCCCGGGCGTGCGCGATCTCGTCGTCGTTCACCAGGTGGCCCATGCCCGGATACAGGCGGAGCGTCACCGCGGCGCCGAGGCGGGTGAGGGCGTCGGCGCTCGCCTCGACCCGGTCCTTCGGCACATGGCCGTCGATGTCGCTGCATCCGAGGAAGGCCGGCATGCCGTCCAGGCCACCCCCGCCGGTCCACGTCGTGCCCGGCGGACCGACGAGGCCCCCGCTGAACGCCACGAGACCGCCGTAGCGGGCCGGGTGACGGTAGACGTACTCGGCCGACAGACACGCGCCCTGCGAGAAGCCCATCAGGACGACGCGCGATCGCGGCACGCCGGCCGCCACGCTGGCGTCCACCAGCCGGTCCAGGAGGTTCAGCGCCGACCTCAGCGCCGGCTCGTTGTCCTCGCGCGGGGCCAGGAACGTGTGCGGATACCACGTGCGCCCGGCGGCCGCCGGCATCAGGTAGGTGGCGTCGGGATGATCCAGGCGGTGCGCCAGCTCCACGATGTTCTCGGGCGAGGCGTTCCGGCCGTGGACGAGCACCACGACCAGCGCGCCTTCGCCAAGCGGCCGGCCTTCGAGCGCGACGGGCGCGGCGCCGTGGGGATCGGCCGGGGCGCTCACGCGCGGTACCTCACCACGTCGAGGCCGGCCTCGATCGCCGCCCGGGAGGGCTCTTCCCACGGCGGCAGCTTCAACGCCCGCCCCAGTGCCTCCGGCGGTTCGTCCACCGCGAACCCCGGCTGCATCGTGGCCACCTCGAACAGCACGCCGCCGGGCTCGCGGAAGTAGATCGAGCGGAAGTACTGCCGGTCGCGCACCTCGGTCACGCCGACGCCGGCGGCCACGAGCGCGTCGCGCAGGGCCAGCTGCTCTTCGGCCGATCCGATGGCGAACGCCACGTGGTGCACGGTGCCGAGGCCGTTCCTGGCGCGGACGGCCTCGGGGCTGTGGTGGATCTCCACCCGGTGCCCGGGCACGTCGGCGCCGATCGCCATCCGGAGCACCGGGCCGTCCTGGCCGGCGCGTGTGGCGCCGAGCCAGCGTTCCATGAAGGCCACCGTCGGACCCGGATCGGCGATGGTCATGGTGACCGAGTGCAAGCCGCGAATCGCGGTGGCCGCGCCGGCCACCGCCGTCCAAGGCTCGCGGGCGTCGGCGTCGGCTTCCACCAGCTCGATGAGCAGGCCCGAGGGATCCGCCACCGTCAGCGACGCCTGGCCGAAGCGCGCCTCGCGCGGGGGCACGGCGAGGCCGGCCGCCGCGACGCGGGCCTCCCACCAGGCCAGGCTGCCGGCGGGCACCGAGAACGACGTGGTCGTGATCTGGCCCGCGCCCTTCACGCCGACGGGCACGCCGTGGCCGCGGTACGGGAAGGTCGTCCAGATCGTGCCGGGGTGACCGCGCTCGTCGCCGTAATAGAAGTGGTAGACGTGGTGGTTGTCGAAGTTGACGGTCTTCTTGACCAGGCGGAGGCCCAGCAGCTCCAGGCAGAAGTCCAGATCCGCCTGGGCCTGGTCCACCGTGGCCGTCACGTGGTGCAGGCCGAGCAGGGGTGGTGTCATGGCGCGCCGCCGGCTGAATTGTAGCGGCGTTCCGCCTCGATGCGCGGCGCCCGCCAGAAGATGTACGCCGTGACCAGGGCCAGGTAGCCCGCGGCCAGCAGCCAGCCCGTGCGATCGATGTCCGAGAAGGACAGTGTCCCCTGGACGAGCAGCACCAGGATGCCGGCGGCGCTCAAGGCCTTCACGGTCGACTCGCGCATCCGCCAGCGCGCGCCCGCGAACACCTCAGGCAGCCGGCGGGCGAGCAGGAACGCCGCCACGAGCGGCAGCAGGTCGTACACGAAGACCAGGCCGCCGCCGAGCATGATGATGTAGCGCAGGTCCCACCCCGCGGCGATGGGCGCGGCGCCCAGCACGAGCAGGCACGTGAGCAGCACGTGGGGCGTGTTGAATCGGGCGTTCACCACTGCGAGGCGTCGCGGAAGCCACCCGTCCTCGCACGCGATCAGCACCGACTTGGTCGCCCACGAGAAGGTGGAGTTGATGCTCGTCGTGAGGGCGAACATGCCGGCGCCGACCACGAAGGCGACGTAGACGGCCGGCGGCAGGACCGCGCTCGCCACCTCGGCCAGCGGCTTGCCGGCGGTGCGAGCCAGAGGCAGCACGCCCACGGCCACCACCGAGACGAACGTGTAGAAGAGGGCGGCCAGGGCCGTGGCGCCGACCATGGCCCACGGCAGGTCCCGCTCCGGATCGGTCATCTCGCCACCGAGCTCGGAGACGTACTGCGCCCCGCCGGTGGCGAAGGACAGGACCACGCACGCCAGGCCGAAGCCGTACCAGCCCTTGCTGAAGAGGCCCCGCCACTCGGTGAAGCGCGCCGTGTCGACCTCCACGAGGCCGAAGGCGACCAGGGTCGACAGGCCCAGGAGCAGCGCCACGACCATCACCCGCTGCACGATGGCCGCCTGCTTCACGCCCACCAGGTTGACCAGGTAGAAGACGACGAGGACCGAGAGCGCCGTGGCCCGTGCGTTCAGGGCGGGGACGAGCGCCAGCGCGTACTGGGCGAAGCCGAGGGCGAAGAGGGCGATGAGGATGTGCGTGACGAGGAGCACGGCCAGGTAGAAGAACCCGAGCCGCGGTCCGAGCACCCGCTTGCAGTAGACGTAGAGGCCGCCCGTGGCCGGCATGGCCGAGCCCATGAACGCCACGGGCAGCTGCTTCACCGTGGACAGCACCGCCGAGACGAGGAACGCCAGCGGGACGGCGTAGCCCGTGAAGTCGATGGCGATGCCGACGAGCACCATGATGCCCGACCCGATGATCTGGCCGAGCGCCAGGGCGAACACGTCCCAGAACGAGAGCGACCGCTGGAGCGCGACCGCCCGGCCCGGCCGGACGTCAGGCATGCGTCAGCGCCTGCGCGAAGTCCGCGACGAGGTCGTCGACGTGCTCCAGGCCCGGCGACACCCGTACCATGCCGGGATAGACGCCCATGCGCTGACGCTCGGACTCCGGGATGTCGAGGAACGCCATCGTGGCCGGAATCTGCGTGATCGTGCGTGCGCCGCCCAGGCTCGCGGCGAAGCACGCGAGGCGGAGGGCCTCCACGACGCGCAGCGCGGCCTCGGCGCTGCCCACGTCGAAGCTCACCATCGCGCCGAAGGCCGGCATCTGCCGGGCGGCGAGCGCGTGCTGCGGGTGCGACGCCAGCCCCGGGTACCACACGCGGCGGACTTTCGGGTGCGCTTCCAGGGCGCGGGCGAGGGCGAGCGCCGTCTGGCACTGCCGCTCCACCCGCACGGCCAGCGTCTGGATGCCCCGCAGCAGCAGCCACGCGTTGAACGGGGCGAGCGGCGCCCCCCACTTCACCATCGTGTTCCAGCGGATCCGCTCGAGGAAGTCGGCCGGCAGGCGGGCGGACTTCATGGCGATGGCGCCGCCGATGACGTCGCTGTGGCCGCCGATGAACTTCGAGCAGCTCTCCACCACCAGGTCCACGCCGTGCTCGAGCGGGCGGGCGACATACGGGCTCGCGAAGGTGTTGTCGCACACCACGATCGGTCCCCGCTCGGCGCCGAGCGCGGCCAGCGCGGCCAGGTCGGCGACCTTCATCGACGGGTTGGCGATCGTCTCCACGTAGATCACCTTCGTCTCGGGACGGATCGCCGCGGCCACCGCGTCGAGGTCGGCGGTGTCCACGAACGTCGTCGTGATGCCGTAGTCGGTGAGGCGGTGATCCAGCATCTCGTGCGTGGAGCTGTAGGTCGTCCAGTCGCACACGATGTGGTCGCCCTGCTTCAGCAGGCCGAAGAGCGCCACCGACACCGCCGCCATGCCGGAGGCCGTGGCCAGGCAGGCGTCGGCGCCCTCGATGGCCGCCATCTGCGCCTCGAACTGGTACTCCGTGGGGTTGCCGCACCGCCCGTAGATGTTGACGGCCTTGCGCTCGCCGTCCACGACGCGCTGGTAGGTGTCGGCGTCGTACTGGAACGCCGATCCGAGCACGAGCGGCGCCGACAGGGATCGCGTGGTCTCGTCGGGCGGGTAGAAGACGGCGCGGCTCTCGAAGCGCAGGGGCGGCTTGGGCATCGTTGAATGAGGAAGGGACGGGGCGGGACTACCGCACGTAGGTGTCGATGACGGCGTCGATGGCCCGCCGGCAGACCGCACAGAACTCGTCCGTGCGCGTGAACATGATGCAGTTGGCCTCCGGCCGGTAGTAGCCGCGCGCCTCGTATTTGGCGCCCTCGAACGCGCCCACCTGGTGCGCGTAGCGCTCCTTGCCGAAGTCGGCGTCGTCCTGGCGCTTCTCCCGCGTGAACAGCGCCTCCATCTCGCTTTCGGGCCGCTTGTCCTTCCGGAGCGCGGCCCGCGTGGCCTGGGTCTCGCGGGCGCGGGTCTCGTAGGCGTCCTTCTCCCACGGCGTCGGGAGCGGCGTGGACGGCGTGACCAGGTCCTTCCACTTGAGCGACGCCGGGTCGAGGAGCGCCGTGACGTTCGGCTCCCACGGCTCCTCGCGCGCCGTCGCGGGGAGATACGCCACCGGCGACGTGTAGTACTCGTCGGCCAGGGCCGCGAAGTGGTGTCCGAACTCGTGGACGAAGACATACGGGGCGAACGCGTTGTCGGCGGCCACGGTGGAGAAGAGGTTGTAGATGCCGCCGCCGCCGTAGGTGCGGCCGTTCACCACGATCTCGACCACGTCGTAGGGCGCGTAGGAGGCGATCTCGCGGAAGCGACGGTTGTCGAAGGTGAGGACGTACCGCTCCGACCCGAAGGCGTCGTAGGTCGAGCCGACCGGGTTCGCCCGGTGCACGCCCAGCGACGGCCGCGAGATGCCGGATTCCGCCGCCGGCGGCACCAGGCCCCAGACGTTGAAGTCCTGGCGGCGCTCCGTGAAGGGCGAGGTGGCGAACAGGATGTCCACCAGCCGCTGCGCGTCCTTCCGGAACTTCCCCTGCTCGGCCGCGGTGTAGCCGTCGCCGAGGAGGAGCAGGTCCACCTTCGTGGCGGGATCGCCGTGGCGCTCGATCTCGATCACGGGGCCGGGCGCGGGCGCGGGTGCGGCGGTGTCGACGAACATGTCGGCAGGATCCACGGTGGTCGTCCACACGGGGGTCCAGGCGTTCCTCTGTCCGCGCTTGCGGACGCTCACGCGGACGGGCGCCGCCGGGGCGGGGAAGCGCACGGATTCGTGAAAGGTCCGCGTGGTCGTCGCGGCCTCGTCCGTCGTCACCCACTCGTCGTAGATCGAGGCGAACCCCCGGGAGTAGACGAGGGCGCCGGTGGCGGCGTCGTGGACGTCGAAGCCGTAGGCCCCGTACTGCAGGCGATCGGCGGGCGCGTCCCTGGGACCGGGCCAGGGCGCCGGTTCGATCACCACGCGGTCGAGCGCGAAGATCTCCTGCGTGGTGTTGCCGGTATGGAAGTAGTCCACGCGCATGGTGCGCGGCGGCCCCGGCGGCTGGGCGGCCAGGGCGCCGGGCCGGATCGCCGCCAGGCACAGGGTCAGGACCACCAGCACGGCCGAGCTGAACGCGCGCATGCCCGGGATGGTAGCCCAGGTGCGCAGCGCGTAGAATCCGCCCATGCGCACCGCCGTCTTCTGCCTTGCCGTGGCCGCCGTCGCGACCCTGCCGCCCGCCCGGGCCCAGGCCCCCTCGGAGGCGGACGTGCTCGCGCGCATCCGCGCCGAGGGCTTGGAACGCTCCCACGTCCTCGACGTGTTCTCCGAGCTCACGGCCGTGATCGGCCCCCGGTTGACGAACTCGCCCGCGCACAAACGCGCGATCCGGTACGTGCAGGAGGTGCTGCGCGGCCAGGGCCTGAGCGACGTCCGCGCCGAGCCGTTCGCGTTCGGCCGGGGCTGGACCCTCGACAAGCTGTCGGTCGAGATGGTCGAGCCGCGCTACATGCCGCTCATCGGGTACGCGAAAGGCTGGTCGCCGTCCACGGCGGGGCGGATCGAGGCCGCGCCGGTGTGGCTGCCCGGGCTCGAGCCTGCGGCCGTCGCCGCGAAAGGGAGCGCGCTTCGGGGCGCGATCGTGATGACGAGCCCCCTCCAGACGTACGCGATCCGGGCCGATCGGCCGCCCGCCTCCGGCGACCTGAAGCCGCCGCAGCCGGCGCCGGCGCGTCCGCCGCAGCTGAACGCCGAGCGCCTGGCGGCGCTGAAGACGGCTGGCGTGGGCGTCCTCCTCGAGCCGAACATCGGCGAGCACGGCACGGTGTTCGTGACGGGGCGCGACATGGGATCGAACGCCGTGCCGTCGGTGGTCCTCGCCTCGGAACACTACAACCTCGTGGCGTCGATGCTCGAGCGGGGCGTGCCCGTCAGGCTCGCCGTGGAGGTCCGGGCGACCTTCGACGAGAGCGACCCCAACACGGCGAACGTCGTCGCCGAGTTTCCCGGCGTGGACCCCGCGCGCGCGGACCAGGTCGTGATGGTCGGCGCGCACCTGGATTCGTGGCACACGGGCACGGGCGCCACCGACAACGCCGACGGCGTCGCCACTGCCATCGAGGCCCTGCGGATCCTGAAGACGGTCGGCGTCCAGCCGAGGCGCACCATTCGCGTGGCGCTGTGGGCGGGCGAGGAGCAAGGGCTCCTCGGGTCGAAGGCGTGGGTGGAGCAGCACCTCGCGGGCGACGCCAACAGGGCCGCGCGCGACCGCATGTCGGTCTACTTCAACCTCGACAACGGGTATCCGCCCGTCACCGGGTTCTACATGGAGGGCAACGAGCCGGGATTGAAGCTGATGCACCGCTGGCTCACGCCGGTCCAGAACCTGGGCGTCACAAAGACGACCCCGGGGCACATCGGCGCCACCGACCACCTGTCGTTCCTGGCCGTGGGCGTGCCTGGCTTTCAGGCCGTGCAGGACTACGTGGACTACGACGTGCGGACGCACCACACGAACATGGACACGGCCGAGCGCATCGCGCCGGACGCGCTGAAGCAGGCGGCCGTCGTGATGGCGACGGTGCTGTACCAGGCGGCGATGACCGACCAGCCGTTCCCGCGCCCGCCGGCGCGCTGAGGCCCGCTACCGCGGCCGCACGATCCGCGGGATCTGCAGCCGCGCGATCTCGTCGTTGAGGGCCGTCAGGTCCTGGCCGAGCACGCGATCCGCCGCCTCGATTGCCGCGCGGACGTCCGCGCGCGCGCCCTCGAGGCGCTGCCGCTGCACGGCCGTCGGTCCCGACAGCGTGCCCTGGTGGACGCCCGACCCGTCCAGCTCCGTGAAGAGGCCGTTCACCCGGCCGCGCAGGCCGCCGAACCCGCCGCCCTCCTCACCGCCCCCGCCGCCGCCCAGGCGGGCGATCGCGGTGTCCAGGGCCTTGTGCAGGGCCGCGGCGGCCGTCGTCACGGAGGCAGCCGCGGGTCCCGTCGCCTTCAGCTGATCCTCCAGCGCCGTCACCTGGTCTCGCACCGAACGCGCCGAGGTGGCCGCGGTCGTCAGGTCGGCCAGGAGCGCCTGCACGCCCGTCAGGAACTCGCGCCTGGCGGTCTGCTCCGTGCCCGGCACGGGGAAGGCCGGGTCCGGCCTCACCTGCACCTCGGCCTTCGACTCACGGCCGCCGGCGCGCACGGTGACCGTGTAGGTGCCCGGGAGCACGTACGGGCCGCGGGCGTCGCGCAGCACCGCGGGCGCCGCGCTCCGAAGGTCCCAGGCCACGCGGTTCAGGCCCGCGGCGGCGGGACCGGACAGCTCGCGCACGACGGCACCGGCGCCGTCGCGAATCAGGATCGTCGCGCCATCCTTCGCGGCCGTCTTCACGAGGTAGGTGAGGATGGCCCCCTCCGGAGGGTTCGGCCCCGCGAACACCCGCTGGGCGCTGTAGCTCTCGTGCTTCCATCGCTGGACGATCGCGGCCGGGCGCGGCGGGAACACGTGCAGGTCGGCCTGGCTCACGCGCGTGGTCATCCCGCTCAGCGGCGTGATGTCGTCGAGGACCCACAGCGCGCGGCCGTGCGTGGCGACGACGAGGTCGTTGTCGCGCGGGTGGATCACGAGGTCGTCCACCGGGACGGTGGGGAAGCCCTGCGTGAAGCGTGTCCAGGCCTGCCCGGCGTCGAGCGACACGAAGAGCCCCGTCTCCGTGCCCGCGAAGAGCACGTTCGGGTTCGCCGGGTGCTCCTTGACGACGTTCACCCAGCCAACCTGGGGCAGGCCGCCCGAGAGCGTCGTCCACGTCGTGCCGGCGTCGCGCGAGACGAACAGGTACGGCGCGAAGTCGTCGTCCTGGTGGCGATCGAGCGACACGTACACGACGTCGGCGCCCGCATGGCCCGGCTCGACGCGGCTGATGCGGCCCTTGCGCGCCGGCCCTGGCAGGGCGGGCGTCAGGTCCGTCCACGTCGTGCCGCTATCGTCCGAGCGCTTCAAGAGGCCGTCGTCCGTGCCGGCCCAGAGCCGTCCCGCCCGCCTCGGCGACTCGGCCAGGGTGGTGATGGTGCCCCACGCGCCGACGCCGTCGTTCCGGGCCAGCACGTCGGGGCCGGGCAGCACGCCCATGATCGGGAAGGTGTCGCGGTTCTCGCCGCGGGTGATGTCCGGCCCGGCCGTCCACGTGTCGCCCCGGTCCGTGGACACGAAGACGCGATTGCCACCCAGATACAGCGTCTTCGGGTCGTGCGGCGAGATGACGATGGGCGTCGTCCAGTTGAAGCGGTACGCCGGCTCGCCGGCCGGCGCGGCCGGCTTGATCGACTTGCGATCGCCGGTCGGGCGATGGAACCGCGAGAGGGTGCCGTCCTGCGACTCGGTGTAGACGGTGTCGGGATCGGTCGGGTCCACCTGTGCGTACATCCCGTCGCCCGTGTTGATCTGGACCCAGTCGCCGTTGAGGATGCCCAGGTAGTGACGCGTCGCGCTCGGCCCGCCGAAGGAGTGCGTGTCCTGCAGGCCGCCGTAGATGTTGTAGGGCGTGGCCATGTCCACGCTGAGGCCGTAGAACTGCCCGATCGGCAGGTTGTTCAGCTTGTCCCAGGTGACGGCGCGGTCCCACGTCACGTAGAGGCCGCCGTCGTTGCCCAGGACGAGGTGCCGCGGATCGGCGGGATCGATCCAGAGCGCGTGGTGGTCGCCGTGCACGCCCTCGTCGTAGCTCGGGCTCATCGCGCTGTTCGCCCCGGGCTTGCCGCTGACCGGATCGGCGAAGGTGCGGCCGCCGTCGTCCGACATGAAGAAGTCCGCGCCGAGCACGTACACCCGCCGATCGTCGGTCGGGTCCACGTGGATCTTGCTGTAGTACATGGGCCGCGGGTTGAGCGTGTTCACCCGGCGCCAGGTGGCGCCCGCGTCGTCGGAGCGGAACGTGCCGCCGTTCGCCCGGTGCTCGACGGTGGCGTACACGACGCGTGGGTCGCCGCGCCACACCGTGACGCCGATCCGGCCGACGATGCCCTCGGGCAGGCCGCCGGCGAGCTTCGTCCACGTCCGTCCGCCGTCCACGGTCTTGTAGAGGCCGCTGCCGGGCCCGCCGCCGTTGTAGCCCCAGGGCGCCCGCCGGCGCTGGTACGCCGCCGCGTAGAGCACCTGCCGGTTCGCCGGATCCATGGCCATGTCCACGAAGCCGGTGTCGGCGTCCACGAACTTCACCTTCGCCCAGGTGCGCCCGCCGTCGGTGGTCTTGTAGACGCCGCGCTCGTCACTCGGCCCCCACAGCTTCCCGAGTGCCGCCACGTACACGATGTCGTTGTCCACCGGGTCGATGAGGACGCGGCCGATGTGCTGCGTCTCCGCCAGCCCCATGTGCGTCCACGTCGTGCCGCCGTCGAGCGACTTGTAGACGCCGTCCCCGAACGTGGAGCTCTGGCGGTTGTTGGGCTCGCCCGTCCCCACCCACACCAGGGACGGATTCGCCGGGGTGAGCGCGATGTCGCCGATGGACGACGTGCCCTGATGCTCGAAGATCGGCGTCCACGTGGTGCCGGCGTTCGTGGTCTTCCAGACGCCGCCCGATGCCGAGCCGACGTAAATCGTGGAGGGATGGCGCTCGTCCACCGCCACGTCGTCGATGCGCCCGCCCATCACGGCCGGGCCGATGGCGCGCCATTCGAGCGCCTTCAGGGCCGTCTCGTCGAGTCGCTGGGCGTGAGCGGGCGTGTGGCTGGCGACGGCGAACAGCAGGCAGGTGGCGGCGGCGCGGGCGATCATGGGGTGCCTTATCTCGCGATGTGTAGGGACCGGGGACCGGGGACCAGGAACCAGAACCGACTGCTGGCGCGCGGGCGCCCATGCAGCGCGGCGGCGCTCGCGGCACTGTAGCGATGCAGCCGCGGCGGCGCAAGGCCGCCGCACCCATGGACGACGAGCCGCCGGCCTACGTCGGCACGCCGCGGTCGCGCACGGGTCGAGCGTGCAGGCACGGAGCTCGAACGTCTCGCGGTCCTCGTCCTGCCGGGTGTCGTCCCGTGGCGGTCGGACGGCGCCGGACAGTGCGCGAGGGCGCTCGCGGTGCGGAGGTAAGATGCGCGGCATGGTCCGCCGCGGTGCGATCGCCTCGTTCGTCCTGGCCGCCACGACGGGC